>NZ_JASEWO010000022.1:0-37074 GCF_030024295.1 Pantoea sp. Pa-EAmG | reverse complement strand
AAATCCCCATCCCAATCCAGCGCTACCTGCGGCGATACCAATCGCCCCAATATCAGCTCCATTACTCAATGCCGCACCAGTCGTAGCAATTCCTACGTTCTGCAATAGTCCACGTCCCGGAGCCAGTGCGCCGGTTACAGCCGCAGAAGCACTGCCCCAGTAGTCCCAAGTTGTTTGCTGATTTTCAGGCAGGCTTTGATTCTTCTCACTGTTGATATCAAACCACTGATACGTACCATTAGCCATTGCCGCGATGACTGCACCACCGACTACTTTACCTACCGATGCAGCCGGACCTAAATAAGCTGCTCCTGCTATCAACACGCCGTCCTTATATCCATTCACGATAACCTTGGTTATATTCGCGCCGTCAGACAAATCACCCTGCGTCAGTTTATCCAATCCTGCCTGTTTCTGCTCTGGTGTAAGGTTATGTTCCTGTGAATACTGATTCCATGACTGCGCAGCAGAGCCTGAACTGGTCATACCCGTACCCAAACTCAGCGCATTATTCTCAACCGCATTCTTCCCTGCCTGAGCGCCGGCCAGCGCACTGGCGCTACTGCCGCCGGTCACGCCGCCTGCCAGACCTGCAGCCAGTGTACTCAGTGCACTGATGATCTGCTTATCCGACTCCTGCAGGTCACTGACCTGTTTACCCGGATACATCGAATGCATGATCAACTGACCCATCAGCTCTCCGCTGACCGCACCGGTCGCGCCTGCTGCCGCGCTGTTGCCTGCCGCCCACGATGTTACCGCACCTACCACTGCATGAGCCATCGCTTTTGCGGCCTGATTGTCGGCGGTATATTTGTGTATCTGCTCGGCCAGATACGGTGCCGCCGCGCCGCTGGCTGCCTGCGCCAGATTGCCACCCGCCAAACCCTGAATCGCCGCAGTCGCCGCCTGAATCCCCTTCTGGATATCGCTGCCGGTGCCCCAGAGTGCCATGGCCTTCTTATAATCACTGCTGTTTTCCAGCGCTTCCTGATACGCTTTCTTTTTAGCCGCAGGAGCGTCGGCATCCGGCTGGTTTATGTTGTTTTTTGCCAGTTCCTTCTTACCTGCTTCCGTCGCCTCAATCTGCCCCTGCGTCCGGGCGATATCAGCAACCTGGCTGCCTATTTCACCGATCAGCTGAGCCGTCTGCAGGCGTTTCTGCTCCTTCTCTTTGTCGAAAATCGGGCTGATGCTGTCATTAGCGTGCTCGGTGTCGCGGCTAAGTGCAGCAACATCCTGCTGCTGATTTGCCTGGTCGCGCACCACTATCGTTCCCTGGGCAACGGCTGACTGCGTGGTTCCCTCTGCGTGGCCACTGCTGCCTGCGCCCGCCAGCATACTGGCGGCCATGTTCCCTTTGAACTGGCCGCTGAAGTTGCCCGCCGAACTGAGGCCAATCCCCTGGTGCTGGGTTTTATAATCTGCCTGATTATGCAGGTCCGTGAAGCCCAGCGTACCGGTATCAAGATGGTTTTTATCCGCGTCAGCCTGGCTGGCTATCACCGCACCATTGAGCTGGGTGTGACTGCCAACGGTAATATCAAACCCGCCCTGACCGGCATAAATGCCGCTTTGCTCCAGCACACTGTCGTAATTGCTGTGCATTTTATCCTGGCTGGCGTTGATATAACCGGAACCGGTCATCGAGCCAAAAGTGAAACTGCCGCCGGCACCAAAACTGATCTGCTTCGAATCATAGTTATCGCTATCCTGCAGGCTGGTAATAGACAGGTTGCGACCAATGTCAGCAGTCACGCTGTTACCGTTAACCAGAGCGCCAGTCAAAGTGGTGTCACGACCGCTACGGATGTCGACAGCACCGCCGCTGTCGAGGGTGGTTTCGCTCCAGGCGGTGCCATTCCCCTTTTCATGGCCTTTCGCCCCGTTAACGCTGGCGAAAATACTCAGTCCTGCGCTGCCACTGCCCACGCCGAAACTTAGCCCGATACCGCCACCGCTGCTGCTGTTTTTACCGCTGGTTTGTTGCGTGCTTGCTGCGCCCGTCAGGTTGATATCGTTCGCTGCGTGCAGTGACGTATCACCACCAGCCTTGAGCTGACTACCGGCAATCAGCAAATCACCGCTGTTGGCACTATTGCCTTTACCGGTGGCATCAATACTGAGGTTTTTCCCGGCATTCAGCGTAGAACCGCTGACGGCGTCGGACTCCTGATGCTGCTGAGATTTTGATTTTTGAGTGGTCAGCGAAATACTGATGCCAACACCATTGTTAGGATCGCCATTGGCCTGCGCAAGCTGGCTTGCCTGGTTCGCCTGAACACCGGAAAGCACCGCTTTGGTTGCCTGTAATGCGGCCAGACGGCCATCGCTCTCTTTTTTGGCGGACTGTGCGGCAGAAACAGCACTGTTCACCGCCTCGGCTACTGCGCCTGAAAGCGCCAGCGTCAGTCCACTGGTACGCTGCTCAAAACGTTCGTCGCGCGAACGTACATCGTGGCCAGGCGTGATTGCTACGCTGTCACCTTTCAGGGCCATGTTGCCGCCAGCAATCAAATCCGCCCCCTGCACCTGCAACTGCTGGCCTGCGGTGATTGAAACGTTCCCGCCGGTGCTGCCAACGGTACTGACACTCTGGCTTTGCGTCGTGCCTTTTTCCTTCAGATCGTGCAGCGACTTACTGCTGCCGATGCTGATACCCAGCCCACCGGTTCCCATCAGGCCGCTTTTTTTCGTCTCGGAGAAGCGCCAGCTCGACTCCGTGTTGGTGGCGGCCGAGATCCCGACATTGTTACCGGCGCTGAGCGCCACGTTATCATCACCCGCGACCTGCGATCCTTTTACCAGCAGATCGTGACCCGCGCTCACGGAGATATTGTTGCCACTGAGCAACGTGCCTTTTTCATGCGTAGCGCTGTCTTCCTGAATGGTGTGGGTGGTCTTCTTGCTGAGCAGACCTTTTTTGGTTTTCGTCTCTTCGCGATAGTTATAATCGCTTTCGGTGGCCGTAGTGAGGTTAATATCATGCCCGGCTTGCGCGGCGATATCCTGTTTTGCCGTAATCTCACTGGCTGCGCTGTTGATGTCATTCCCTGCTGCCAGCGCGATATTACCGCCACTGCTGATTTCGCTGCCGGTTTGACGAACCTGCTCGTTGATCGTCACTTTTTTGCCGCCCCGGCTCTCGCTGTATACGCGACTCTGCTGGGCATTCAGGTTCAGATTGCGCCCTGCGCTCAGGGAAGCGTTTAGATCGGCCATCAGCTGCGCTGCCTGCGAGTTAATATCGCGACCGGCGCTCAACGCTAAATTTCCGCTGCTCTGGATGGTACTGCGCGTAGCGTTAATGCTGTCGTTTTTGCTATTGCCCTGCGTCTGATGGCTACTGTTATCCAGCGCATTCAGATTGATATCATTTGCGGCGGCCAGCGTCGTATCGCCTTTTGACACCAGTGTGCTGCCGCTTAGATTCAGGTCGTGACCGGCACGCGCGGTGAGATCGCCACCCGCGCTTACGCTACCGTCCTGGCTGGAGGTCACCACCGCGCTGCTATTTTTATTAAGGCGATCGGTATGCAGCGCATTGGCGGCGATATTGATATCGCCCCGCGCACCCAGCTGTAAATCACCGCCAGCAGCGAGCGTCGCACCCGTGTTATTGATGTTGCCACCCGCGCTGAGGCTGGCATTTTTGCTGGCTGAGATACTGGCCACATCCCCTAACTGGGTATCACTGAAGCTTAACTCGGGCGCATTTTTGATGCCTTTAAGCACCAGGCTGCTCCACTGCTGAGCCTGCGTAACGTTATTGATGTTTCCCGCCGCCGATGCGAGCGAAACGGTTTCGGCCGAAATCGATGCACCGATATTATTAATATCGCCAATCGCATTCAGTTGCAGATCGCCGCCCGAAGCCAGTAAACCAGCGTGCAGGTTATTCAGTGAGCTATTGCTGTTGGCTGACAGCAGCGTCTCGGCTTTGATAGTACTACCGTCGTTATTGATCTGCCCGGCATCCAGTTTCACCGCCTGACCAGCAATCACGCTACCTGCCGCGATCTCACTGTCGCCTGGCGCCAGATAGAGTTTCGGAGCCAGCACGGTTTGACCATTAACCGTGGTTTTTTCCCACCACACAATACTCGTGGTCAGGGCCGCCACCTGTTCCGGCGAAAGGCTAACCCCCAGTTGCAGGCCCAGGCCCGCCTGTTGCCGGGCCGCGCTGTCCATCAGGTATTGCATCTGCTGCAGATCGGAGCCGGTACCAGCCACATAGCGATGCCCGGTCTGGCTCAATATGGCGTTACTTACGTAGCGGGTATCGAACGCGGCATCACCGAGGAATTTATAATCCTTATCGGGTGTAAGTTGAAGACGATTCAGCAGATAGGCAGAACCGAGGAATTTATCTTTGTCGGTATAGATTGCCGCCGTTTCGACTCGAGGGCTGCTGCTCAGCGCCGGTTGCGTTACCGCCTGAGCCGATTGTTGAACTGCCCCGGAAGTCGGGTTCCTGAGAAACGCATTGAGGCCATCAAACAGGCTGCCGTCGGTTTTACCGACCTCTGCCAGCTGTGGGTTAGTGGTAATCAGGTAGGGACTGGCAGGATCTTTACTGGCGACAAACAGGCCGTTGTTACCGGCAGGCAGTGGATAATCAGTTAACGCCGCGCCCTGATTACCTATCTGTTGTAGTGCGCCTGTCAGCGCATCCTTCCACTGCGGAGACCCGACGGCGATAGTTTGCCCGGCGGCAAGCTGCTGGTTCTGCACACCACCCACGGATTGCAGTGGCGCAGTTCCAGCGATACCCGGTTTGCTAATGGCATGCACCATGCTGCCAGCGTTAGCCACGGTATCCGTATTGCTCAGGTTATTCGTAAAACGGGCGCTGACGTTGCCGCCAGCCTGAATCACGGCACGCAGACCTTCTTCCGTCTGGCTGGTTTCATAAACGGGTGCGCCCTGCAGGGTATAAACCACCTCGGAGCCCAGGCCACTCTCGTATTTCACACCATGTGAATTCCCGTTACGTAAATCAGCAATGATCGAAGGTGCAGTATCTTCTTCGCCGTAAAGGTTAGTATCAATCCGTCCCGTATTAGGATTGCCATATTTGTAGACCAGATACTGGCTTTGAATACTGTTTTCCCAGGACTGATTATTCAGATTGTTGCCGGTGAGCACGATATCCTGACCGGCGAGTAAATTACTGGCTTGATTGTCGAGGGCATCGGCTGTCACTACCAGATTCCGGTTGGCAGCGATTCGCCCTGCACCGTCAGTCGCGCTGGCCGTGACGGTGGTAGAACTTACGAGAAACTTGCGAACCGCCGTACTAAGTTTCGGTGCCAGCGTGGTGTAAGGCCGGTATTCGGTGTGGCCGTTTCCTTTACCATTACTTCCCCCCGTCTGATAACCATGCATGCCGTGATAAACGCCGATCTCATCGTCATCAAGCTGACCAAGCTTCACTTTCATGGTGGCTTGTCCCAATCCGGCGGGGGCATTCGTAGCGGACGCTGAAGTTACAGAGGTATTCATCCCCTCACGCTGATTCAGCAGATGCCCGGTACGGATGGTGATATCTCCGAGCGAGGTTTCAATATTGCCTGAGGTATTGATCACTTCATCGCTGGCGTTACCCGCCGCATCGCGCTGCAGCCACAGGCTATTATTCGCCAGGATATCGCCACGATTATTTTGAATGCTGCTGGCCAGCAGTTGCATATTATTTCCGGCATACAGCAGCGCACGGTTTTCTATCCGGCTTCCTGCTGTCATCAGCAAATTCCCTGCTGTCCCGACGAAGCCATAATTCACTAACTGGCCGCGACTGGTGAGACGCATATCTCCGCCGGCCTGGACGCTTCCGCTATCATTGAGCGTCATGTTGCTGGCATCGACGTTCAACGCGCCGCTGCCGCTGCGTAGCTGACCATTATTGATGAAATTATTGCTGCTGAGTTGCAGGCTGTTGCCTTGCAGCGTCCCCAGAACGGTGAGATCGCCTTGCGTACTGAGATTCAGCGCTTTACCCGCTGCCAGCGTGCCGCTCTGCGTGAACCCCGATCCCAGTTGCAGGGTCATGTTGCCCAGCGCCAGCAGGCTGCCAGCCGCATTCAGCACCGGCGTATTGAGGGTCAGATCGCCTGCGCTATAGAGTTTGCCGGTTGCCTGGTTATCAGCATTCTGTAAGGTCAGGGCCAGCGCACGGCTGGCGAATACGCTACCGCTGTTGTGCAACACACCGCCGCGCACCTGTAAATTATCGCCCTGCAGCTGTCCCTGATTGGTCATCTGGCTGGCATTCACCTGGCTATCACCCAGACCGGTAAAAGTCCCGCTGTTCACCAGGTTGTTACCACTGTAAGCCAGCCCCTGCGCCTGCACCAGGCCGCTATTCAGTACCGTCGGTGCCGACAGTGTCAATGGACCACCGGTAAGCAATCTTCCTGTGTTATTCAGGCTGTCGCTTAGCGTTATCGTCGTAATGCCATCGCCCTGAATCTGTCCCTGGTTTAGTAAAGATTGCGCGTTGAGTTGCAGAACACCCTGGCTGCGCAGAACCCCGCCCTGATTCGCAATCGCCTGTTCAACGTCGCCATTCAGGTTCTGCTGGGCATACAGCTGACCACGGTTAGTCAGGTTGCCGCTGTTTATCACCAGATTTTTAGCTTCGATATCACCGGCACTATCAATCGAGCCCGCTTTCAGGGTGCTGGTTCCCGCGCTCAGCAAAGCAGCGCCTTTTAGCTGCTGCAACTGTCCGCTGAGGTTAGCCGTCAGCTCGTCTGTTGCTGTAGCACTTCCCTGATTAAGCAGCGAATTGCCCTGCAGCTGCAGATTTTTTGCCGACCATTTGCCTTCATTATTCAGGCTCGCCGCCTGAATGGCCGCCAGACCACTGGAAACGATATTACCCTGCGCCAGCGTGTGCAGATTGCCGGTTGCCGTAAGACTGGTGCGCGCTGCGGACTGGATGCTGCCATTGACATCAATCTGGCTGGCACGGGCATCAATGCTGTTCGCCTGCCAGCTGCCCTGCTGGTTGATACGTTGCGCATTCACGTTCAACGCGCCCTGAGTCAGTAACCGGCCCGACTGGGCATCGGTCAGATCCTGCTGTAATTGCAACACCAGGGATTTTAAACCGATCAGATTGCCGCTGTTGCTTACACTGTTCGCCTGAATCGCCAGCGTATCGCCCTGCATCTGACCCTGGTTACGCAACTGCGAGCCTGTCAGCGAAAGTTGTTCACCACTCAACAGCTTGCCACTGTTATTAAACTCGCGGCTTTGCAGCGTAGCGGCGCTATCCGACAGCAGGCTACCTGCGTTGTCCAGCGTTTGCTGCAACGCAACATCAAGCCCTTTGCTGCCGAGGGCGATACCGCTGTTATTCAGCGTATTGCCGCGCAGTTGCAGCGAGCTGCCCTGCAAACGTCCGGCATTTTGTGTGCTGTCAGCGTCCACTTTCAGCGCACCGCCTGACAGAATTTGCCCGGATTGCAGGTTATTGAGCGCATCACTGCGCAGCGTGACCGATTGATTGCCCTGCATCAGCCCACTGTTAGTCAGTTGTTCGGTATCAAGTTCGAGGGTTTGTCCACTGAGGTTACCTGCATTGCTCAGCGCGGAAGTGTTCAGCGTCAACGCATCTGAGGCCAGCAGTGAGCCCGCAAGCGCATTATCGAGCGTGTTTTTCACGCTGATATCCAGCATTCGCGCAGAGGTTTGCCCCTGGTTGCGCCACGCATCGCTGCGGATCGCCATCGCGCCCAGCGCGTTAAGAGAGCCCTGCTGCTGTAATGTTCCAGCGGTCAGATCCAGGCGATTATTCGCGCTCAGCGCGCCCGCGTTATTGATAATGTCTGCGGAAATGGTCAGATCCTGCGCGCCGGTCTGCGCCTGGTTGTTGAGCGTATCCGCCTGCAAAGTCAGCTGGCCGGGTGTAAACCACTGGCCAGCCAGATCGGCCTGATCGGCAACGTTGAGCGCGATGGCGCTTTTGCCCTGCGTGCGCGCGTTGTCACCACTGCTTAACTGTTGCGAATTCAGTGTCAGCGCCTGGTCGGCGGAAAGCGTGCCGTTCAGCTCAATATTTTGCCCATTGAGCTGAATATTTTGCGCACTGGTCTGTAACGAACCTGCGCGGGTCGTCAGTTTTTCAGTCTGGAAATCGAGGTTGTGCTTCGCGCTCAGCGTTCCACCGAGGTCAGCCTGGCTGGAGTGCACCCGCAGAGCGCCGTCTGTCAGGGTGTTACTGCCATCGCCAGCGGTAAACTGATCCGCATTCAGCGTTAAATCGCCCTGCGCGCCCAGCAGACCGTTGTTATCCAGCTGGCCGACATCCAGCCGCTGCCCGGCGCCAGATTGTGCCGTACCGTTATTTGTTAATACGCGGCCAGAAAGCGTTTGCTGGCCGAGCGATTGCAGCAGACCCGCGTTGGTCAGATGATCAAAACTAAAGTGCGTATTACCATTCGCCGCCAGCGTACCGCTATTGACGAAGTCCGTTGCACTGAAAGCCAGCTCGCGTCCGGCAATCAGCGTGCCAGCCCACTGGCTTTGATCATTAACCTGTAATGCAATGTCATTACCGGCGGATAGCTTGCCCTCACTGAGAGCGTTGAGGCGGTCTGCACGTAAAGTGACATTGCCACCCGCACGGCTTTGTCCATCCAGCTGCTGCTGTGCGCTGGTCAGGCTAAGGTCCTGCTGAGCCGTGAGCATTCCGGTTTTGCTCAGGTGCAAGGCACCGCCGCTCAGCTGAACATTATCTCCGTCCAGCTGACCACCGATCGTAGCCTGCTGGCTGGCCGTCAGTGAGACGTCACCGTCACCGTGCAGTCTGCCTGTGCTGCCAAGCGTGAGGGTATCGCCGTTCAACATCAGGCTACCCCCGCTGGCAATCTCGCCTTGCAGTATTTGCTGACGGGCGCTGAGATTGATGTTGCGCTGGCTGCTAAGCCGGGCGTCTGCTGCGGTTTGCAACGAGGTGCTGCTTAACGTCAGGCCGTTTTTACCGCTTACAGAACCGTTCAGGGTGAAATCGCCACCCGCTAAATCCAGCTCTTCACCGGCGAGTAACGTCCCCGCTGCGCCATTCAGCGCCTGCTGCGTGGCACTGATATGCAGCGCACGCGAAGACCCGATCAATCCCTGATTGTCCAGCGATGTGGCGTTAAGCGTTTGCCCGCCTGCCGACTGTAAGCGTCCCTGGTTGTGTAAGGTATTTGTCGTAATAGTCTGGTTTTTCTGCGCCTGAATCAGGCCGTTATTCATCAGCGTCTGCGCCGTCACACTGATGTCACCGTTAGCTGCAACGGTGCTGTTTTGATCTGCCGTGACGTCGCTTGCCGCCAGGCGCAGATTGCCGCCGCTGGTCAGTTTATTGTTACGCAGCTCCACATTGCCCTGGCTGTTCAGCGTTACGTCACCGGTCGCCTGTTGCGTCCCCTGCAGCTGCATATCGCGGGCATTCGCGAGCAGCTTGCCGCTGGTGCTGGCATTCCCCAGTGTCAGGGTGCCATTCGCGTTTAACGTGATATCGCCCTGGTTGGCCAGTAGATTACCGATGTTGACCCCGACGCCTTTGTCGCTCGACACCAGATGAATCCGGTTAGCGTACATGCCGCCAAGCGCACCGGTATCGACCGCCACTGACGGCACTGGCCCTTCTCCGGCGATTGGCGTAACCGAGCCGTCCTGCGCAACGTGGTTGGCACCCGCCGTGATAGCGAGATCGCTGGCATGAATATCCGCATTAATTTTGGTGGCGCGCGCAATGAGCGATACCGCATCAGCGCGGCTGCCGTCCAGCCCTTTGCCCTCAACCGTCACGTCGCCTTTGGTGACTTCCAGCGCGGCAAGATTGCCGCTGGCATCCAGCTGCGGTTTTCCGGTAGTGAGCGTCACGTTGGGCGTATTAATAAAGCCACAGCCGTTACAGGTTATGCCGTAAGGGTTGGCCACGATCACATTTGCGGCTTTACCCGCGACTTCGGTATAGCCCTGCAACTGCGAACGATTAGCTCCCACTACTTCATTGATGATCGCCCGGGCTTCGTGCCCGGCTTGCAGGTTAGGGTTATTCTGGATCAGTCCGCCCAGTTGGGTCTGGGTAAGTTGCCCGCTGGCATTATTGAGAATCAGCCCCTGCTGACCGACGTTGTACTGCTGGTACTGGTTATGGGAAACACCAGCCTGATTCGGCGTGGCGATATTGACCATCGGCACGCCGTTACCCGCGGCATCCATGCGCGTGCCCGGCGTAACCGGGGTAATTTCCGCGGCCACAACCGGCAGCAGTGGCTGTACCGCCACCAGATAACAAATGAAGTAGCTCAGCGCGCGACGAAACGGGGGAACCGGTTGACGATCATCCATAATCATTGCCTCTTAAAAAACCAGCCCGACCCGGGCATAAATGCTAACGTGATCCGGTTGCAGATAGCCGGGATAACTGAGCGGAAAACCGACCGTGTATTGGGTATAAAAGAAACGGCTGCGGGTGCTGATCCCCACGGCGCTGCCCCATATCGTGCCCACAGACTCGCGGTTCTGCGCATCGCTCTTCAGCCAGCCGCCGTCCACCGCCGCCAGGGCGCTGACGTCACCGACCAACGGCAAGGTGAACAGGGTGTAATCCAGTTCATTTCGCAAATAGCCACCCGCGTCGCCTGACAGGTATTGTTCTTTGAAACCCCTGACTGAGCTTTCGCCGCCTAGCGTCAGGCGTTCGCTGCCGTATAACCGATCCGGTGACCACTGGCCATATACGCTGCTGAGCCACCATAACTTGTCCGAAACCGGTCGCTGAAAGCTGCCGCTCAGGCTCCACTTGCGAAACTGCGCCCGCGGTAAGTCCCCGCTTTTGTCGGCATCACTTTCCGCATCAAACCACGGCATACCGCGGCTAAAGGTTGGGTTGAGCGTTGCCACGCCACCGAACACCTTTTGCGTATGGTTGAATCCGATCTGGGTACTGGTGATTTTGCGACTGCTACTCTGCAACAGGGTATTGTTGAGATAGTTGTGACTGGTGTAGTGATTCAGGCCGAGCTGCAAACTGGTTTTGATTTCACCGTTGCGAAACAGCACCCATGAACCATTCAGGCGATGCGCAATATTGTCGCCGTTACTCAGCCAGGTGAAACCATTGTTATCAAAATGACTGTGATAACTGCTCCAGCTATAGCTGTAGTCGAGCAGGCCGTAGCCATACGGCACGCTGACACCCGCCTGCACATTCTGCGCGTCACGCCACTCGCTGAATGCGCTGCTGCGACCGCCGCTGATAAACCAGCGATCCGCCAGCCCTAACAGGTTGTTGCCGGTCAGCGATGCGGTTAACTGACCGACACCGGTGCTTTTTTGTCCGCTATTATCAAATCCCAGCGCGGCGCTGAGCGGAAATTCTGCCGCTGTCGTCAGGTTCACCACTGAATAACCGGGCTGCGGCGCAGGCTGAATTTCAATCTGTACCGGGGTGCGGCGCAGGCGATTAATTTGCTCCATACCCTGCTCAATATCGCGCAGGTTAAGTATTTTTCCTTCAGTATGAGGAAAAGCCATCTTTAACATTGCCGGCTGCGCCCCGTCGAGGCGAATAGCGAATAGTTTCCCTTCCAGCACGGGAATAATTAACTGCCCATGCGACAGATCCTGTTCGGCTAAAAACGCCCGGCTGGTAATGTAACCACGTTGCATATACCAGTCAGAAACCGCATGTACCAGCGCATTAATTTCACTTAAATTCAGACAGCGATTGATATAAGGTGCCGTCAGCGCCTGTTGCTGACGATCGGATATCAGCGTGACGTGCTGCAGACGGATATGCTGGATCGGAAAACAGGGGCCGGGGCCCGCCGGGGAGGCGTCCGGCGCATTCAGCGGTGCCACAGCATGCCACAGTGCATCGCGCTGCTGCTGATCCTGCTCCAGTCGCTGCTGTTGTTGGTTTTGCAGATAATCGCGGTCGCCGGGTGTCAAAGGGGCAGCGATAATCTGGCCTGACGATATAATAATAGACAGCGCCAGCAATATCCTTATTTTTGACATCATCAAAGACTTAAGTAAAATTAATTGTAAAGGTTTTGTAAGCGTCTGTGCGCAGAATATCACCTAAACAATCAGACAGTTCCGCTTAATAAGAAAAAACAATAAACATGACGCAGTTTTAATTAAGTGATAAAAACAACTTTACCTAACGCAAATAAGCAACAGACAATCAGCAACGGCCATTAAATCATTAATATCGCGCGATGGCGGCATCACGCCAGATTAAGCGGGCTGAATGAGATGAGGCCTGCCCGGTAAGGAAACGGTGCCATATTGATAAGCGCCACGGCAATCTGCGCTGACGCCGCAGTGTTGCGCCATGCGGACTTTTACTGTTGCTGACACCACGCACCTGCCTCACCCGATCGCCATTGCTGGCGACCGGGAGGATGCATGCCAGCATCCGATCGTGTATCAATCTCTCATGGCGGACATCAGCGCAGTTTTGCCACCGCAGATTTCAGCCGCGCGCACGCCTGCTCCAGCAACGCATCGTCAACCGCGTAGGCAATGCGTAAATAACCCGGCATGCCAAACGCCGATCCATGCAACACCGCAACCTGTGCATCCTGCAACAGCCAGCTGGCCAGCGCGCTATCGTCCTCCAGTGGTTCCCCCTGCGGCGTCACGCATCCCAGTAACTTTTGGCAGTTGGCAAAAATATAGAATGCTCCCTGCGGCGCCCGGGCACTGAGGCCGTTGCTGGTGGCGATCATTGTCAGCACCTGCTGACGTCGCCGATCAAGCGTAGCGAGCCAGCCTGCCAGAAATTCGGCCGGTTGCTGCAACGCGACAACCGCTGCTGCCTGCGAGATGCTGCTGGGATTAGAGGTACTCTGCGACTGCAGAATCTGCATCGCGTTAATCAGCCATGCCGGACCGGCAGCATAACCGAGCCGCCAGCCGGTCATGGCATGGCTTTTTGAGACACCGTTGACTGTCAGCGTGCGTTCAGCCAGCTGCGGGGCCGCCGCGGCAAAAGTGCTGAATGGCGTGGCGTCGTAGCGTAACGGTTCGTAAATATCATCCGCCATGATTAACACCTGGGGATGATCGGTCAGCACCTCAGCCAGCGCCTGTAACTCCTGCGCACTGTAAACCGCACCGGTCGGATTACCCGGTGAGTTCAGAATCACCCAACGCGTTGCCGGCGTCAGCGCGGCAGCCAGTTGTTGCGGCTGCAGCTTCCAGTCGTGCTGTTCGTCACAGGCCACGATCACCGGTTCGCCTTCTGCGAGCGTCACCATATCCGGGTAGGAAACCCAGTAAGGGGCAGGAATGATCACCTGCTGGCCAGCATCCAGCGTAGCCAGCAGTGCGTTGAAAATCAGCTGCTTGGCGCCGCTGCCGGCAATGATCTGCTCAGCGCTAAAATGAAGTTGGTTATCACGGGCAAACTTGGCGGCAATCGCTGTTTTGAGTTCGCGCGTACCGGAAACGGCGGTGTATTTGGTTTGCTGCTGCACAATGGCGGCAATACCGGCATAGCTGATGCTGTCCGGCGTGGCAAAATCGAGTTCTCCCTCGCCGAGGTTGATTATCGCCTTGCCGGCGGCTTCCAGCGCACGCACCCGATCGGAAATTGCGGCGGTAGGAGATGGACGGACGCGCTGCATGCGACGGGCCAGTAGCTGACTATTCATAAATCCTCTTTTGTATATCCTGAATCAACTAATACAATTAATCACCCCATCCCAGCAGGAAGAGTGCCGTGTTACCTATTTTCATTGTTGATGATGCCCGCGTTCCGGCGCGCTTTGGGCTGCTTGCCAGCCTGTATGCCAATCAGCTGGCGTTACCGTTATGGAGCCTGCGCCCGGATTTCACCGGCGATTTCCCCGATAGCCATCAGCATGTCGCGGCGGCAGGTTACTGCGTCACCAGCGGACTGTATCGGAGCGATACACTGCAGCATGAAGTCAGCGATGTAGCCCTGCTGCCTGAGAACGAAGCCGTAATCGTCGTGGCACAGGCGGATGTAGCGCGCATTGCTCATCTGCCAGGCCAGCGCCTCAAGGCGCTTTCCTGTGAGACGACAATGCGGCTGCAGGATGGCAGCACCACCCTGCTACAACATACCCTGACTGCACCGACCCCCGGCCGCCGCGCGCTGCGTATTGGTCTGATCGCGCGCGAGCACGATCAGCGTGACAGCTATCCGGCCACTCTCGATGCGCTTTACGCCGCAGCCCGGGCGCTGGCGCTCGATGTGGATATTCACTTTTTCGCTCCCGCCGCACTGTCAGATGAGCTGTCCGAACTCAACGAGGTGCACGGCATTCTGCTACCGGGAGGTGCCTCGATGGCAGCGGTGCGCGGTCAAATCGCCGTGGCGCACGCCAGCCGGCAGCGCAACATTCCCACACTGGGCCTGTGCCTCGGCATGCAGAGCATGTGCACGGCTGCGTTACAACGTCACCCAGAGCTCAGTCAGGCCATGCTGGCAGAAGTGGCACCGCAGGCCGCGGTGCACAGCTTTATTCCTTTTGCCGATGGTCGCCATCGCTGTGGCCTGCTGCCATACCCGGCCGCAGAGCCGTTTAACCTTATGCATTACAACCATCGCTATCGCTTTAATCCGCAACTGCTGCCGCCGCTGCTGGCAAGCGGCGTGCAGGTCACCGCCCAGACTGGTGACATCATCGAAGGCATTGCGCTGGCCGATCACCGTTTCTGGCAGGGGGTACAGGGGCATCCGGAGCTACAGTCGCGCCCGGATGCACCGCACCCGCTGTTTACAACCTTTCTGCAGGCGCTGGTGACGCCAGCGTAACCCCGCTGCGTCCGTCGCTGGCCAGCCGTTGCATCACGCTGGTCAGCGCGGCCAGCGCGTCTGGCGAGATCGGCTGCAGCGGTGCGCGCACCGTGCCGCCATTGAAACCGCGCAGCGCCATTGCCGCTTTCACCAGCTGCGGCTGGCCGTGCTGGCGTGCCAGCGTGCGATAGTCAAACCACAGCTGGTGCAGATCGCGCGCGGTGGCGGCATCGCCCTGTTCCAGCGCACGATAGCAGGCAAGGATGAGCTCTGGCAGCGCGCCGCTGTTGGTGGTACTGATGCCATCGAATCCGGCCATCATCGGGCCGGCAAAGGCCAGATCGGAGGCACAAAATAGACGCAGTTTGCCGCGCAGCCGGTTGGCAATCTGATCGATGGCGGTTGGATTCAGATCGCCCTGTTTGATCCCCACCACGCCCGGTATCGCCGCCAGTTGCTCCAGCAGCGCTGGTGACAGGGTGATACCAATGCCCGGCGCGTTGTAAACCAGAATGCCGGTTTTCGACAGCGGTGCCATCTCAGCAAAATAGGCAAGAATTTGCGCGTCGGTAATTTCGCTGACAAAAGGCGCGGTGACCATCGGCAAACCGCCCAGATCCCCGGCCAGCTGCGTCAGCTCGCGGGCATCACGCGGGTCTGCGCTGGCGCTGCACAGCATCACCGCCACGCGATCCTGCACGCAGTCCATTACGGCGTGAAACAGTGCACGGCGTTCTGGCACTGACATCACCGGAAATTCGCCATAAGTGCCGCCAATTAACAGGCCGTCGTAGCCAAGGCCGATGACGCGTTCGATATTTTCGCGCAGGGCGCCGAAGTCAATGTCGCCGCTGGCGCTGAAGGGCGTCACGGTAATGTTAAAGATACCGCGCAGGCGTTCACGGCATTCGCTGATGTCTTTCATCGGGTTTCCTTATAAGCAGGTTAATGGGCGAGCCAGCGAACCGAGCTGGCGATAGCCGGTTTCCGTCACCACCACGGTTTCGCTAACGCCAACCGTAAACTCGCCGTAGATGCGCAGCGCCGGGGGGATATGGAAGGTCATGCCTGGCTGCAGTTCGGTGTTGACGCCACTGTAGAGGCTGAGAATGCCGCCCTCGCCCCAGTCCGGCGCGAACGAGACACCAATGGAGTAGCCAGTGCGTTTTTTAAAGTTATCGGTGAAGCCCGCGCGATCGATCACCTGCTGGCAGGCTATGTGCGGTGCGGCACAGGTTGCGCCCGGCCGAATGGCATCCAGTGCCGCCTGGAGCGCCTCCTGACACACTTTCTCCATTTCCAGCGCAATAGCAGGGGGCCGCCCCAGCCATGCCGAGCGCATCAGCGCGGCGTGATAGCGATCGTGCGCGGCAGCCATCTCCAGAAACACCGGCTCATTATCCTGCAACACGCGACGACGCCAGGTTCCGTGAGGCACACCGCTGCGTGGGCCACTGGAAACCAGCGGCTCCATCCCGACATATTCGGATCCGGCCGCGATGGCGGCTCCCATCATGGCCGCGACCAGCGCATTTTCATCCGCCCCGGCACGCACTGCGGCCATACCGGCCTGCATGCCGGCGTCAACATAGCGCGCCGCCTGGGCGATCTTTTCCACTTCCGCCGGCGACTTCACTGCGCGCAGCGGCTCAATCACCCCGGCGGTATCGGCGAGGCTGCCGATGCGACTTTGTAACGCCTCATACACGGCTATCGGCAAAAACCAGCCGCGTTTGTCCAGCCCGACACGCTTACTAAGCCAGCCGCGCTGCTGCAGCAGGGCAACGAGAAAATCAACCGGGTTATCGCCATCCTGATAGATGGCGGCATCTGAGATAAAGGTGTTGGCGATAAAGTTAAAGTATTCGAGCTGGCGGATAACAAACACCGGATCCCCTTCTGTTGGCAGCACCAGCGCCTGAAAGGTGTAATAGCCCGGTGTTTGCTGACCGGTTAACCAGAAGATATTTTCTGGTCCGGTCACAATCATCACATCAACGCCGGCCGCATTGAGACGTTCGCGGGTGCGCTGGATGCGTTGTGCGTACTCCTGTGCGCTAAAGGCGGATTCACTTCCCTGGATAACATTATTCAGCTGTTGCATAACCAGACTCCTGGAGAAAAGTGGCGCGCGCGGCATCAAATTGCACGCCCAGGCCGGGTAAATCATTGATGAAGACAGTGCCCTGCTGATAATGCAGGCCGCTCACCGCATCGTTTATCAGGCCATCGGCACCGTACAGCTCTGCGAAACGCGGCTGCATGGCGCGACACACCTGCAGCGCCGCCGTTGTTGCCGCATGGCCTTCGTTCATCTGACCTATCATGAAAGGGATGCTGGCCGCCTGCAGGCGCCGTGCCGCCGCGAGCGTCGGCGCAACGCCGCCCAGCTTGACCAGCTTGAGATGGCCCCACAGCGCGCCGTTCGCCGCCATCAGTTGATCGATGGCTGCCGGGCTATTCAGGCTCTCATCCAGCATGATCGGCACGCCATAACCGCTCAGTTGCGCCAGTGCGGCATCGTTAGCCGGTGCCAGCGGCTGTTCGACATAGCTGAGATTCAGCGCCTGCAGCGCCGGAAAAGCGGCGTGCGCCTGCGCCAGTGACCACTGACCGTTGACATCAATCGCCAGCGTGATGGCCTCACCAAAGCGGGCGCGCAGGGCGTGCAACCGCGCCAGATCGGTCGCCACATCCGCCACGCCGGTACGCAGTTTGAGCTGGGTAAAGCCTCGTGCAACGTACTGTTCTGCCTGCGTCAGCATTTGCGCTTCACTGCCCCAGAACAGCGTCTGGTTAGTGGGGTAGCCGGGGCTGGCCGCAGCGGCACCGAGCCAGTGCGCAAGGCTCACGCCGGCCTGCTGCGCCAGTAAATCATGCAGCGCCATGTCGAACAGCATGCGCGCCGGCGCCAGCAGTCCCGCCCCATCCGCATGCACACGTTCCAGCATCGCCTGCGGCGCCAGTGCCCAGTTCCAGCCGGCCAGGGCGCTGGTGATGTTTTCCAGCACCCGATCGGCGCTATAGCCGTGCAGGTACTGAATGTTGAGCCGCACCTCGCCAGTGCCGCAGCGCGTGCCATCGTCCAGCCGCAGCCACAGCGTATCCAGCGCGCTGATTACGCCCGAGGACGCGGTGTGCAGCGTGACTGCGTCATAGCGCAGCTGACCGCGCCAAAGCGTTGCTTTCACGTTGCGGACTCCTGCGGCAGCATCGCCAGTGCCACGTCGAGGTAGATGGCTGCGGCAGCAATAAATTCTTCAACAGGCACGAACTCATCTGGCTTGTGAGCTACCGCCAGGCTGCCGGGACCGATCACCACGCCTTTCGCCCCGAGTGAGCGAAAATGCACTAAATCGCATCCCCCCTGAAAACCAAACGGTCCCGGTTCCGCCTGCCCGTGGTGGCGACAGGCGGCGAGGCTGTGCTGCACAATCGCTTCGTTACTGTCGGTCTCGGTGGCCCCGCCCGTGGTGGCCTGCCAGGCGATAATTTCCGCCTCCACGCCGGCAGTGGCTTTCGCGTGGTCAAGCAACTGCTGCAGTTCGGCCTTCACCGCCTGCTCGTCCTCACCAGGCACCATGCGGCGGTCAAGGAGCAGCTCGCAGCTGTCCGGCACCACGTTATCAGCGTGCCCGCCGTGGATGCGCGTCACCGTCAGGCTGGCATTGCCCACCAGCGCGTGGCAGCGACAGTGCACCTGCTGCTGATGCGACTGCTCAATCAGGCCCAGTAATCTGGCGGACTGATAGATGGCGTTTATCCCCAGCTCAGGCGTGCCCGAGTGCGCCGTTACGCCCTTCACCCTGACGCGCGGTCGCAGGCTGCCTTTATGGGCAGAAAACGTGGCGTTGCCGGTGGGTTCGCCGATCACCGCAAAATCGATAACCGGCGGTGCCTGCCGGACATAAAACTTCGCGCCTTCACTGGCGACCTCTTCATCGGCGGTGAACACCCCCATCAGCGTACCGGACCAGCGGTGGCGACTGGCAGCCAGCAGGCGCAGCGCTTCAACCATCGCCACCAGCGGTCCTTTGGCATCGCAGGCACCACGACCGTACAGGCGTCCCTCGCGCTCGGTAAGGGTAAAGGGATCGCTACGCCAGCCGCTGCCGGCAGGCACTGTATCCAGATGGGTATTAAAGGCGAAGCAGGGTCCGGCACCGTTGTGCAGAACCGCGATGACGTTGGTGCGCCCTGCCGCATATTCACTGAACGACAGGTCAAAACCGGCCTCGCGCAGCCAGCCTGCCACGCACTCTGCCGCCTCGCGCTCCTGACCGGGTGGATTTTCTGTATTGATGGCAACCAGCGTGGCGAGGTCGCGCTTCATGCGCACGCTGTCGACCGTGTGAATAGTCATTATGGCTCCGCTGTTAATGTAGGATTTGATCGAGAAAACGCTGGGCACGTTCGCTAACCTGGCGGTTGAAGAAATCGCTGGCGCTGGCGCGCTCCAGGATTTCGCCCTCTTCCATGAACAGAATCTGACTGGCGGCACGGCGCGCGAACCCCATTTCATGGGTGACGACCATGCTGGTCATGCCTTCGGCGCTCAGTTCCGCCATCACATCAAGCACTTCGCGGATCATCTCCGGATCGAGCGCTGACGTGGGTTCGTCGTACAGCATCAGTTCCGGCTTCATCGCCAGCGCCCGGGCAATGGCCACGCGCTGCTGCTGACCGCCAGACAATTCGTCGGGGAAATGATCGGCCCGATCGTGAATACGCACCTTCGCCAGCAGCGCTTCTGCCTGTTTGCGTGCCGTGATGCGGTTGACGCCGAGTACCGTCATCGGTGCCAGCATGATGTTTTCCGCCGCCGTCAGATGGGAAAACAGCTCGTAGTTCTGAAACACCATGCCAATACGCTGGCGCAACTGGTGCGGCGGCACTTCTCCCCGGCTGATATTCTGGCGGGTGAAGAACACATCGCCGCTATCGGCGGGTGACAACAGATTGACGCAGCGCAGCAGCGTAGATTTGCCGGAACCGGAAGGCCCAATCAGCACCACCGTTTCCCCACGCTGAACGCTAAGCGAACAGTTCTTCAATACCGGCTGACGGCCAAAGCTCTTGTCGATGCCAATCAACTCCAGCAGCGGTGGTTTTGTCTCGTTCATGACAGATCTCCTGCGGTATCCGCCGCTTTGGTTAACCGACGGTGGCGCGCCCGGGCCTTTTGCCATTTTCCACGCCGCTGTTTCGGGTCGAGCGTGCGCTCCAGCCACGACTGAAACAGCATGAACAGCGAGGTCAGCAGCAGGTAATAGAGGCCCGCCGCGCAAAGCGCCTCGAAATAGCGGAAGCTGGCGCTGGCGGTCTGGTTCGCCACCAGCAACAACTCCTGCACCGCAATCACGGACACCAGTGCGCTGGACTTCAGCATGCTGATCATCTGATTGCCCATGGGTGGCAGCACGATGCGCGCGGCCTGCGGCAAGACAATCTTGCGCATGATCTGGGCCTGGGTCATTCCCAGCGCCATACCGGCGGTGCGCTGGCCGCTTTTTACCGCCTGTAAGCCGGAACGTAATATCTCCGCCATGTAGGCGCCCTCATTAAGCGACAGCGCCAGCACGGCACAGGTAAACGCGGAGAAGCGCAGACCGAAACCAGGCAACACGTTGTAGACAAAGATGATCTGGAACAGCACCGGCGTACCGCGAAACAGCCAGAGATAAAAAAACGCCAGCCCTTTCGCGGCACGAAATGGCGTTTCCTGTAGCAGCGCCAGCACCAGTCCCAGCACTACGCCGCACAACAGCGAGCACAGAGTAATCAGCAGCGTCATCCACGCGCCCTGCAGAAATTCGCGGGAGAGGAAGTACTGCCACATTAAATCGATCGACATAGCTTTCTCCGGTCAGCGGATTAAAAAATGGCAACGGAGTCCGGGAAGTTCCATTTCTCAATCAGTTGCTTGTAAGTGCCGTCTTTCACCAGGTTTTGCAGTCCCTGTTCCAGTTGCGCTTTGGTGGCGCTGTCGCCTTTACGGACTGCAAAAGCGATGTGGGTATCGGCTTCAAATTCAGCGCCTGCCGCTTCAAACACGCCGGGCTTCTCGCTAAACAACGCAACGGTACCCGGCGTTGAAAGGAATTCCGCATCGGCGCGACCCTGCGCAACAGCCACTGCCGAGTCCGTTGCCGCCGGGAACGTCATAACGTTGATCGCGGCTTTTTTGGCGGCGAGGCAGTTCTGGTTATCCACGCGCGCCTGGCTCTCTTCGATACCGCCAAGCGTGACCGCCACGTTTTTGCCGCACAACGACAGATCGCGCCCGGTGATGCCGCCCGGATTGCCTTTACGCACCACAACGCGACTGCCGATTTTGAGGTAAGGAACAAAATCCACCTGCGCCGCACGCGCCGGATTGACGTACATCGCTGAATTAATGATGTCGAGACGTTTGCCCTGCAGTGCCGGGATCAGCCCTTTGAATTCCATTGGCATGGCTGCGGGTTGCAGATTGAGCGTCTTACTCAGCGCGGTTATCAACTCGATATCAAAACCGGTGAGCTTGCCGTCTTTCACAAACTCGAACGGCATAAAGGTGGCTGCGGTGCCGTAGGTCAGTTTGCCTGGGGCAACGCGATCGCTTGCCGCCTGGCTGATGATGGGCATCAGGGCCAGCGTGGCAAGCGCCAGCAACCGACCGGTAGAGCGAAATGAATTGCTGATCATCTGTGTCTCCTGGTAAACGTTTAAATTGGTTTTTATGATTCATAAAATACAATCATGGTGATAAAAAAACGTCTTCTCCTGGTGCACTCTGCACGCTTATCGTGCATGCATTGCTTTATATCGCAGCATTTACCTCAACATGTTATTGTACCTTTAGTCGACAATAATACATTTCAGGAAATCCCGTTCTATGCAGCCTGACTCCTCCGCCAGCAGCCGTCGTATTGCACGCCAGCTACTTGACCTGATCTATGAAGCAAGATTCGATCCAGGTCAGCACTTACGTGAACAACCTCTGGCAGACGCGCTGGGCGTTTCCCGCACGCCGGTGCGGGCAGGACTTAAAGAACTGACCCGACTCGGCGCAGTGGAAGCGCGGCCCAATCAGGGTTTTTTTCTGCTAAAAGGGGCAGACGAGTTACAGCAGCTGGACATTGAACCCCCGCAGAGCAGCGACCAGACGTTGTACGAGTTACTGGTACGCGATCGTATTGCCGGTGCCCTGCCCGAATCGTTCACCCAGACGGAAATCAGCCAGCGCTATGACGTTGATCGCGGCATTCTGACACGCACGCTGGTCAAGCTGTCGGAAGACGGGTTAATCGCGCGCAATGCGGGACATGGCTGGCGTTTTCAGCAAACGCTTAACTCGGAAGTCGCGCTGCGCAACAGTTATGGATTTCGTCTGATGATTGAGCCAGCCGCCCTGCTCAGCCCGCAATTACGCGCGGACCGTGCGATGCTGAAGCGCCTGCGGGCACAGCATCTGCGATTGATTACCCATCCGGACCTCACGCAGGTACCGGCGCGCGATATTTTCGAGACGGATGCCGCTTTTCATGAATCGCTGGCCGAAGCCAGCGGCAATCTGTTTGTGCTGCAGGCGATTCAACAGCAAAACCGCCTGCGCCGCCTGCTGGAATTTGGCAGCTACCAAAACAAACGGCGGGTGAAAGAGTGGTGCGAAGAGCACGTGGCCATTATCGACGCGCTGCGTGAAAACCGACCGCAGCAGGCGGCCGAATTGATGAAAACGCATCTGCAATTTGCCTTCGATCAGGTACAGATGCGTAAATCGGGCGCATAACCGGCACTGTTTTTGCACATTACGATCCTGAAAATACAATCAGGAGGCAGTGATGGATTTGCAAATACAAGGGCGCGTGGCGCTGGTATGTGGTGCAGGCAGCGGTCTGGGTCAGGCGATAGCGCTGGCACTGGCGCAGGAGGGCGTGCGCGTGGCGGTCACCGGGCGCAACAGCAGTAAGTTGCAGGCAACAGTGGAGCGCATTACCGCTGACGGTGGTGAGGCGCAGGCGTTCCAGCTCGATCTGGCGGCACCCGACACCTTTGACAGTGTGCTGGAGGCGATTCGCCAGCGCTGGGGCGCGGTGGATATTCTGGTGAATAATTCAGGTGGGCCGCCACCCGCGAAAGCCGCGGGCACCGCCAGCGAACTCTGGCGACAGCAGTTTGCGGTGATGGTGGACGCGCTGATTCAACTGAGCGACAAGGTGCTGCCGGCCATGCGCCAGCGCGGCTGGGGACGCATTATCACGTCCACCTCGTCCGGCGTGGTCACGCCTATCCCCAATCTGGCGCTGTCCAATGCGCTGCGCATGAGCCTGCTGGGCTGGTCGAAAACGCTGGCAAACGAGGTAGCCGCGGATGGTGTAACGGTTAACGTCCTGGTGCCGGGACGCATTGATACTGAGCGCGTCAGTCAGCTTGATGCGCTGAAGGCGCAGCGCGAAAACAGTACCGTCGCAGCCCAAAGCCGGCGCAGCATACCGATGGGCCGCTACGGCGCGCCACACGAATATGGTGCCACCGCCGCTTTTCTCGCCAGTGAGCCTGCCAGCTACATTACCGGCAGCGTGATCCGCGTCGACGGCGGCCTGATCAATGCCGTTTAGCCGCTGATCGCGGTTTTAAGAGATGGGCATGCAATAATTGCTGCCCATTTAACCGGTCACAACGCTCTTCTTTTACCTTAACGTCATCGCTAACGGTTTTGCTGGCTGAGCGTTGCCGCTGTGCCACTGCATCTGCTGAATTCATACCCCGGTTAATCAAAAAACGACCACCGCACCGCCACACCACGGTGCACTCTGGCGGTTTTTGCACCAGCAAATCTCATAATCTGCGCTTATTACGGCATCAAATCTCTTGCTGAATCAAAGCTTCATGATTCTGGCATGCGGGTTGCTAAGCCTTTGGTAGAGATGTTGGACCAATTAAGGCAAAGCGATGCATGACCCGGCTGAACTCCATCCCATCATTCCCACGCGCAGCGATACGCTGATTCTTGATGCGCTCACGCGCTACATGGCGCATGCCGGCGCGCAGCCGGGCAGTCGCCTGCCGCCGGAGCGCGAGCTGGCGGAGAAACTGGGCGTCAGCCGTAATACGGTGCGCGAGGCGCTCAAGCGCTGGGAAGCTCTCGGCATCATTGTGCGCAAAAAAGGCAGCGGCACTTTTCTGCAGGCGGAAGTCGGTCTGCATGACAGCTTTCTCTCTCTGCGCTTTAAAAACGACTCCGCCAACATGCTTCATGCGCTGGAAGTGCGCCGCATCATTGAGTCCGAATCCTGCGTGCTGGCCGCGCAGCGCGCCAGCGCCGACGACCTGCTGGAAATCGAACGGCGGCTGGAAGAGATGGAGCGTGTGCACCTGGCTATCGGTTCCGCCGGGCCGGAGGATTGGGCTTTCCACACCAGCATCTACCGCGCCGCCGGCAATCCGCTGCTGTTGCAGATGCTTAACGGCGTCTACGACACGCTGCACGCCTTTTTCGAATCCCCGCCGGAGCAGGCGCTGTTTTCAGACTCGTTTCCCCTGCACCGTGAACTGTTTAACGCCATCCGCGCCCGCGACAGCCAGGCCGCGCGCGCCCTTTGCCATCAGATTCTTGATATCACCGAACGCGACATGAAGGACGTGATCCATGCCAAACGCTAAACCTATTGCGCAACAAACACTGCTGACCCACGACCAGCGCCACGAACAGGGCGCCGTAACGCCACCGATTTATCAGTCCTCGCTGTTTACCTTCAGCGATTACGACAGCATGATCGCCCGCTTTCGCGGTGAGAGCGACCAGCCGCTCTATTCCCGCGTTGATAATCCGACGGTCAAAGCGCTACAGGATAAAGTTGCCGCGCTGGAAGGCGGTGACGCCTGCCTCGCCTTTGCCAGCGGCATGGCCGCCATCAGCAACGCGATTTTGAGTGTGGTTCAGCCAGGTGCGAAAGTGGTCTGCGTTAATCATGTCTATCCCGATACTTACCGCTTTTTGCGCGGCTTTTGTCAGCGTTTCGGTATCACGACGCAGTTTGTTGATGGCGACGATGAAGCGGCGATGGCCGCCGCGCTGCCCGGTGCCAGCCTGCTCTATCTGGAAAGTCCCTCCAGCTGGGTGATGAGTGAACAGAACCTGCGGCAGTTGGCCACGCTGGCGCGCGATGCGGGCGTCGTCACGTTGATTGATAACAGCTGGGCTTCGCCCATTTTCCAGCAGCCGCTGCTGTGTGGTATCGACATCGTGGTGCACTCCGCCTCGAAGTACATCAGCGGCCACAGCGATGTAGTGGCCGGCCTGGTGATTGCCAGCCACCAGCACATCAACAACATTGCCCGTCACATTAGTCCGTTCCTTGGCGGCAAACTGTCTGCGAACGAAGCGTCTTTGCTGATGCGTGGCCTGCGCACGCTGCCGCTGCGCATGAAGCAACATCAGCAAAGCGCCCTGCAGCTGGCGGAAAAGCTGCGTGACCATCCGCAGGTCAGCGCGGTTTACCATCCCGGGCTCAATCCTCCTGAATGGTCCACGCTGCGCGGTTACAGCGGGCTGTTTTCCTTTGCCGTGACCGAACAGGTCGACATACCGCAATTCTGCAACGCCCTGCAACTGTTCCACATGGGCGTTAGCTGGGGAGGTTTCGAGAGCCTGGTGATGCCGGCGATTTCGGTCATTAATCAGGCCAGTGAATTTAATTCAGCCCAGGATTTTGGTGTCTTGCCGCGCCTGATCCGTATCTCTGTTGGCCTCGAAGAGACCGACGATCTTTGGACCGATCTGAATCAGGCACTTGCTGCCGCCACTCACCGTTAATCACGCTCCGGAGAACCAGCCATGACAACACGTTTCGCCCTGAAAGCCCTGGTACTCGCCGTGGGTTTAGGCAGCGCCTTTTGCAGCCTCGCCGCCAAACTCACCGTGGTGGAAGTTATTACCAGCCCGCCACGTACCGCGCTTCTGCAAAAAATGCTCGACGAATACAAGACGCAGCATCCTGGTACCGAGATTGAGCTGATTTCGCTGCCGTGGGGTCAGGCATTTGAAAAACTGGGCACCATGTTACAGAGCGGACAGGTACCGGATGTGGTGGAGATGCCCGATACCTGGCAAGGCTTATACGCCAGCAACAATATGCTGGAGGATCTTGAACCCCGCCTGAAAAGCTGGCCTGAAAGCGCCCAGCTGACTGA
This sequence comes from Pantoea sp. Pa-EAmG, assembly GCF_030024295.1. Taxonomy (NCBI): domain Bacteria; kingdom Pseudomonadati; phylum Pseudomonadota; class Gammaproteobacteria; order Enterobacterales; family Erwiniaceae; genus Pantoea; species Pantoea sp. Pa-EAmG. Next base: position 11,114 of record NZ_JASEWO010000022.1, on the reverse strand, counting down.
CAAAACGCTGGCAATGGCGCGGGCCGCGAACGGCAAAGCCACCATGGTGCCGTACGGTTTTTACCTGCGGGCGCTGTTCTGGAATAAGAAGCTGTTTAAGCAGGCAGGACTGAGTGAGCCGCCGAAAACCATGGAAGAGTTTGCCAGCGACGCGAAGCGTATTAGTCAGTCAGGTAACGGTATCAGCGGCTACTGCATGCGCGGCGGCGTGGGGGGAACCAATGCGTGGATGATGTTTATGGCGGCGATGAACGGTTCGCCTGCCTTCTTTGATAAAGACGGCAACAGTACTTTAACCCAGCCGGGGGCGATAAAGGGGGCACAACTGCTGGTCGATTTGTATCAGCAAGGTGGCGCACCTAAAGACAGCGTGAACTGGGGCTTTAACGAGATTGTCTCGGGCTTTTATTCCGGCAAATGCGCCATGCTCGATCAGGATCCGGACGCGCTGATCGCGATTAAAAATAGCATGGCGGCTGAGGATTTTGCTGTGGCGCCCATGCCGGTCGGACCGTCCGGTAAAGCTTTCCCGACCATCGGCTATACCGGCTGGGCGATGTTCAAACAGGGTAAACAAAACGATGTCGCCTGGCCGCTGATTACCTTCCTCAGTAATAAAACCAACAACCTGGCGTGGGCGAAGTTTGTCGGCACGCTACCCATCTATAAAGGTGCGGAACAGGACCCGTTCTATCAGACGCCGCAGTTTGCCGGCTGGTTTAAGGAGCTGAACGATCCAAATTATGTGCCGCTCACCATGCCGACCCATCTCAAAGGCTGGGGCTATTTCAATTCGGTGATCGTGAAAGAGAGCAGCCAGGAGACGTTACTGGGCGAAAACGACACCAAAGATATGGTGCAGGACTGGGCCAGCTATCTGAGTAAAGAGCAAAAAGCCTGGCTCGCCAGCCAGTAATCCCGCGTAAACCGGAGCCCTGAAATGACGCCTGAAATCTCTCTTCCTGCCAGCCCGGCGCGCCGCCGCTGGCGCTGGACCCGGCTTGCGGAGCCATGGTGGTATCTGTCACCGGGCCTGTTGCTGATCGCCCTGTTCATCTTCGTGCCGATGGCGATCGGCATTTCTTACGCTTTTCAGAGCATGAACCTGCTCAATCCGCTGGAGAGCGGCTGGGTTGGCTGGGCGAACTTTGCGCAGATGCTCGACGATCGCCGCTTCTTTCGCGCGCTCGGCCATACCCTTAACTGGACGCTGAGTTCACTGCTGCTGCAGTTCTTTTTCGGCCTCGCGCTGGCGCTGCTGCTTAACCGCGAGTTTCGCTTTCGCCGCTGGGTGCAGGCGCTGGTGTTTTTACCGTGGGCGGTGCCGGCGTTTCTTTCCGGCCTGACCTGGTCCTGGCTGCTCAACCCGGTTGTGGGTCCGCTGCCGCAGTGGCTCAGCGACGTGGGCATTCTCGGTGAACCCTACAATATTCTTTCCGATCCGCAACTGGCGATGTGGGGGCCGGTGATTGCTAACGTCTGGTTTGGCATCCCGTTTTTTGCCATCACCTTACTGGCGGCACTGCAGTCGATTCCCAAAGATTTGTATGAAGCAGCAGCCATTGACGGTGCCAGCGGCTGGCAGCAGTTTCGCCGTGTCACCCTGCCGTTTCTCGCCCCGATGATCGCCATTACCGTGATGCTGCGTACCATCTGGATCGCTAATTTTGCCGATTTGATCGTGGTGATGACCGACGGCGGTCCGGCCGGTTCAACCTCGATTCTTTCCAGTTACATCTTCACCACCGCTTATCGCAAACTGGATTTTGGTTATGCCTCGGCGATGGCGGTGTGTCTGTTACTGCTGATGACCTGTTATGCGCTGGTACTGCTGCGCATCCGCCATCAGTTACTTAAGTAAGGAGTCCGCATGCGTCTGTTACCGTTGATCGGTCATCGTCTCAGCATCGCCGCCTATTTGCTGTTTGCGCTGTTTCCGTTGTACTGGATCATTAAAATTGCCGTCACGCCGGACAGGTTACTGTTCAGTCAGGGCGTGACGCTGTTACCTGGCGGTTTCACCCTGAGCCACTTTGCGAAGGTATTGACCGACAGTGATTTCCCCACGTTTTTTATTAACAGTCTCATTGTCTCCTGCAGCACTGCCGCGCTGACCACTTTGATTGCTGCGGCTGCCGGCTATGCCTTTTCCCGCTTTCAGTTTCGCGGCAAGATGGTGATGGCGGCCCTGCTGCTGTTTACCCAGATGTTTCCGATGGTGATGATCATTGCGCCGATTTACCGGGTTATGGCCCCGCTGGGACTGACGAATAGTCTGCTGGGGCTGATTCTGATTTACAGCGCCTTCAATGTCCCGTTCGCCACCTTCCTGATGCAGTCATTTTTTGATGCCATCCCGAAAGATCTCGAAGAGTCCGCCATGCTGGAAGGCTGCACCCGCTTTCAGGCGCTGTACCGCGTGCTGATGCCGCTGACGCTGCCCGGCATGGCGGCGACGCTCGGCTTCGTTTTCACCGCCGCATGGAGTGAGTTGCTGTTCTCACTGATGCTGATCAACAAAAACGAAGTCATGACCTTTCCGGTCGGGCTGCTCAGTTTCGTCTCCAAATTCGCCGTTTCGTGGGGCGAAATGATGGCTGCCGCCGTGCTGGCGTTAATTCCAGCCTGTCTGTTCTTCGCTTTCATTCAACGCTACCTGGTTCAGGGACTCACCGCCGGTGCGGTTAAGGGGTAAATAATGGCTGAAATTACGCTGGCGCAAATTGAAAAGCGCTATGGCAACGTTGAGGTTCTGCGCGACATCAATCTGACCATTAAAGATGGTGAGTTCGTGGTGCTGGTCGGCCCGTCCGGCTGCGGTAAATCCACCCTGCTGCGCACCATTGCCGGCCTGGAGTTGGCAACGGGCGGTAATATCCATATCGGCAGTCAGCTGATGAACGAGGTGGCGCCGAAAGACCGCGATATTTCGATGGTGTTCCAGAGCTATGCGCTCTATCCGCATCTGACGGTCGCGCGCAACATGGGCTTCAGCCTTGAAATTCAGAAACGACCGCGTGCTGAGATTGAGGAGAAAGTCCGGCGAGCGGCGGAGATTCTCAGCCTGACGCACCTGCTTGATCGCCGGCCAAAAGAGCTGTCGGGTGGACAACGGCAGCGCGTGGCGATGGGCCGCGCCATTGTGCGTCAGCCGCAGGTGTTTTTGTTTGATGAGCCGCTTTCCAACCTCGATGCGCAACTGCGCGGCCAGATGCGCGTGGAGATCAAAAGACTGCATCAGCAAATGAACAACACCATCGTTTATGTTACCCACGATCAGGTCGAGGCAATGACGCTGGCTGACCGCATCGTGGTGCTTAACCACGGCGTTATTCAACAGGTGGGCACACCGCTGGAGCTGTACGACACACCGGCCAATAAGTTTGTCGCCAGTTTTATCGGTTCACCTTCGATGAATTTCATCAACGGCGTGGTGACCCCCAGCGGCGTGCGTATCAGCGACAGCGCTCAGCTGCCATTGAATACGCACTGGGCGGCACAGGCCGCTGGCCGTGACGTCATTTACGGCATCCGTCCGGAAAACATCAGCCTGGCGCAGCCGGGTGAGCAGCATGCGCTGCCCCTTGAGGTGTCGCTGGTGGAGCCGACCGGCCTGTCCGAACTGATTCACGGTTCGCTGTTTGGTCACCCGGTGATGCTGTTTACCACCCAGCGTTCCGGCGCGCGCGCCGGTGATATTTTACCGGTCGCGCTGGACAGCGAACGTGCGATGCTGTTCGACGCCGCATCACAGCGCCGCCTGTAATTGCAGGTTTAAGGTGGTCATTTACGTTCAAAACGACCAGCGCACCCCGGCATTGTAGCGCCAGCCTTTGACGCCGTTGCCGGAAATCTCTTTGCGGTAATCCGCCTCGGCATAAAGCGCCACGTTGTTGATAAGGGTCGCCGTGCCGCCGAGGCCGACGTCCCACATCTGGCCAAATTTGCCGCTGCTGAAGCTCTGGCTCAGGTCGCTGTCGCTGGTGCCGACCCTGACCTGCGCCGTACCGCCCCAGCCGCGATAGTAGTCAGCGCGCAGATACGGCGTGTACTGGTTCTGACTGCTGTCCTGCCAGCTGCGCGCCACGCGTGCGCCGAGCCGGCCTATGGTTTGATCGTAATCGTTAAAAGAGACGCGCGCGCCGTCAGCATCGGTAAAACTGTCCATGTTCATACGCAGCCAGCTAACCTGTGCCTGCGGTTCCAGGCGCACATCACCGGCCAGCATCAGCGGATAGCCAGACTCGACTGACGCCGTCCAGCCGTGCCCTTTGGGTTTAGCGACCGCTTTCTGCCGCGCAATGTCGGTTTCGCCACGGTAGCCGCTCCAGCTCAGCGAACCATCCACATACCAGCCACTGCTGCTCAGCCAGGTGCCATAAAGTGACAACGTATCGCTATCAAAGCTGGTGGAGCTGTACCCGTCAGCGGCATGCGGGCGAATGCGCGTGTTGCCGCGCGTATAGGCGACGCCGCCACGTACGCTATCTTCAGCGCCATCGGCGCGCAGCAAATTGCCACCCAGCTGTACGGCGCTGTAGTTGAGGTCGAAATCATAACCCCAGGCGTCCAGCCCGCGATTGCTTCGATACTGCAAATCCGAACCGAGGTAGCGGATAAACATCTCTGCGCTGTCCGCCGGCTGCTGGCGCAGTTCGCCGAGACGCTTATGCAGATCGTCAGTGACTGCCAGCGAGTAGTACGCCAGCCCAACCGGTGCGGAGATCCAGGACGGCACCTGCGGCGTGACCGCCGGACGCACCGCCTTAACCGCACTGCCCGCCTGCGGCTGGCACAGTGAGCCATCGCTGCAGATGAAGTTGTTTGCCAGACGATAGTCCCATACGTTGCCGCCTGCGCTACTGCCCGGTGCAAAGCTGTACAGACCATACTGCCACGGCCCGGCTGCCACATAGCCATTGCTCAGCCTGAAGCTGTCGGCGCTGGCGCTGCCGGTCACCTGCACCAGTGAGACGCCTTCGCTGGCCGCGATGACATTGTCGCGATTGCTGTCCAGCAGCCCGCCGCCCTGCAGGCGGTCATCCACCCAGGTGGTGCCGCTGGCGTTACCGTTAACACGCAGCACGTCGCTGTGGGTGGCTGTCGAATTGAGTTTCAGGCGGCCCTGCGCGGAGGCCAGACTACCTTCGATGGTCAGGGTATTTGCCGCCACATTGCCACCGTTGGTCAGGTCGAGCGTGCCTGCATTGTTCACCACCAGCGAATCATTGCTGGCCCCCTGCAGCCGCGCGTTGACGCCATCGCCGGCGAACAGCGTGGACCCGGCATCGATATTAATGGTGCTGTGCGCCAGTTTAATGTTGTCGCTCAGCGTCCACTGCGTATCGATGAAGTTCAGCGTGCTCCAGCCCGCGCCGAGGTTGGTGCCTTTGGTAAGGTCGTCCTGCCGGAACGAACCGCCGCGCGCAGTGAGCTGGCTGAGGTTCAGCGTGCTATCCGCGCCGCCGCTGGTGATATGACGGGTCTGGTTCAGGCTGATAGCCTGCACCGTCGCCTGATTCGCGCTGCCGTCACCCATACTCAGGCCGCCATCCAGCGTGCCGCCCGTAACCAGCAGCGTATCGCTGCCGTTGCCGGTGTTCACTTCGCCCGTGACTTTGCCCGCCAGCAGTGCCACCACATCACGGGTCGCGCCGCCCGCCACTACCACCTGATCGGCGTACAGCGCAACCAGCGTGCCCTGGTTGATAAACACCGTCTCGCCGCCGCGCAGATCAATAAGCGGTGCGACGCGGCTTTGTGAACGGATGGTGCCCTGGTTGATCACCTGGCTGGCGCTGCGGGTGACAATCGCCGAACCGCCATCGGCATCGCGGATATCAATCAGGCCCTGAGCGATCACCCGTCCATGGGTGTTGGCACGCACGCCGGTGCCGCTGCCGTTGACTTCAATGCGGTAGTCGCGCCCAATCACCAAATCGTTGCCAGTGGTCGATCCATCTGCGTTTTCAAAGCGATAGCCGGTACCGCCTGCGCCGACGTGAATCTGCGCGCTACCCGCCGGATCGAATGAGGTGGCAGAGCGAATGCCGGTGCCACCATTGGCCTCGAAGCGCACATTACTCAGCGAAATATCACTGATGCCGGCGCGATTGTTCAGCGCAGTGCCGCTGCCGTAAGCGCCGATGATGATGTCGTTGGCTTCAAAGCGCTGCGCACCGCTGTCGAGCAGCAAACCATCGGCTTTGCCGTAAGCCGCCAGCGTGCTGGCCCCCTGCCCGTCGCCGTAAATTTTCATCGCGCCGCCGGAGCCCACGCGCAGCGCGGCGGTGCCGTCATTCACACGTAAGGTACTGTCGACCGGTACATACTGGCCATAACCGCTGCTGACATCCACGCCGGTGCCGCTGGCGACGCTAATCGTGCCGCGGTTGATAAAGTTACCGCCATCGTGCACCCGGGCCCCGGTACTGTTGCGGCCACGCAAATCCACTACGCCCTGCTGCTGATTAAACAGGCGCGCGTCGCCGCTGACATCAAACGCCGTGGCGTTGCGCCCGGTGCCGGTGATGAGCGAGGCGGCGTAGACCTCGGTGCCATCGCCTGTCGCCTGCGCGCCGAGGGTGTTTTTGCCGTTCAGCGCGATTAGGCTGGTAATGATCCCCTGCGCGCGATCGCTGGCGCGCAACACGGTGGCACCCTTACCGGTGACCTGATAAACATCGGTGCTGGATACCAGCGCATCCGTCCCGCTGACCACGATGCCGGTGCTGTCCCTGCCGCTCAGCGTGACGTTGCCAAAGCCCTGATTGTACAGCCACGCGCCGTTGCGGATTTCATACAACGTCGAATTACGACTGCTGACATCAACCGGGCTGCCGTTGACGATCAGGCGTGAGCCGGGATCAAAAGCCTGATAGCCGATCTGCTGTGCATCGTGGAACACCACACGGCTGTTCGCGCCCAGCGTAATACGACCGCCGGCAAAGGCTTTCGCGCCGACCACGTTATCGCCGTACAGATTAATCGTACCGTTCTGGTTAATCCGCCCCAGCTGGTGATACGAGACCGCACCGAAGGTGGTGGTTTGCTGGGTGCTCTGACCGCTGTAGAGATTAAGCGTGCCGCTATTGTTAATCTCCGTCAGGGTTTTGCCGTCGCCGGCGCCCGGATAGCCATCGGCGAACAGCGCCCGGCCGTTACGTAAAATGTTGATATCGCCGCGGTTGTCGACCGTGGCGCCATACTGCGCATAGATACCCGTTACGCCTTCCCCCCGCAGGGAGATCGCGCCGCGATTCACCAGCCGCGCATGATTCATCACGGTAAACGGCTGCTGGTTATTGGCGCGGCCGTCTATCGCTGCCTGATTGATCAGTAAAGTGTTCGGATCGAACTGCGTATTAGGGTTAACAACGTTACCCTGCAGCGTATAGCGATTACCGTCAGCGATGGCGACGCGGGCATCAGACCCGTTGAGGTGAATACGCGTTGCGGCATCAATGGTGGCGCGGGCGCCATCAGTGATAGTCAGCCCGCTGGCAAAGCTGGCGATGTTCAGCGTCGCGCCGTGGGTATTAATGTCGGTGCCGGCACCGCTGCCGTACACACCGGTCGCAAACGGGCTTTTCATCGACAAAGTCAGGCCGCGCCCGTCAAAATCTGCTCCCTGCTCGACGCGAAAAATCGTGCCGTTCCACACGGAGGCGCTGTAGCGGCCGTTGGCCGGCAGATTAATGCGCGCATCCGGGCCGATACGGTAGAAACTGATCTGTCCGCTATCCAGCATGCTGTCGCTGCCGCTGGAGGTGGGAATCGCGCGGGCGCTAACGTTGACTGTTGCCTGGCCTTCAGCACGAATCCCGATGCCCGCTTTGCCGCTGAGCCGGATTGGGCCGGTGATATCGGCACTGGCGTGACCGCCCGGTTCGCCAGTTACCCACACCGCCGTATTGTTGGTGCCGCCAAAGCGGTCGGCGTCACCCGCCACGTTGATCGCCCCGCTGGAGAAGGCGTGCGCCTGATTGCCCGCCGTGGCGATCACTTTCAGGCCGGTGCTGTTATAACCATTCAGATTGAGGGTACCGCGGTTGCCCACCTGGCCGCCGCTGCCGGAATCCATCACCAGCATGGCGATATTTTCGCGCGGTAGCGCCTGCGCCATACCGTTGACATCGATAACGCCGTTATTCAGTGACACCGCGTTGGGCCCGGCCTCGATGCGCATGCCAACGGCGTTCTCGACTTTTGAGCCGATAACAATACGGCCATCATTGATGGCACGCGAGTCGAGCAGGCCGGAAATGGCGCTGATGCCACCGTCGAGGCTAACCGCGACATCCTGCGTGACGTCACCCTTATGATTTTGCGGTGTGCGGCCGAGATAAATCGTGCCATCGCGCGCGTTGACGAAGCTACCCTCACCGCTGAAACTCACCGCCGTTGCTGAGGAGCCGTTCGCCACATCGTGAATGCCGATGTTAATATTACCGTGGTTGACCGCGCTGCTGCTGCCGAGAAATAAGCCGGCGGTGCCCCACGGCGCATCACCGATATGCACATTGAGCACGCCATTGTTGCGGAACTCGCTGTCATAAATCGCCGACACCGCTGTGCCCGCATAGCCGAGAGAATCCTCCGCCACGCCGCGTCCATTGGCGGCGTTGAAAAAACCGCTGTTGATGACACCATTATTGATACCGCGCGCGCCGCTGATCAGCTCCAGCGCGCCCGCTTCGGATGAGAGCGCGTTACTGGTCGCCAGTTTTCCGGCGATAATCGCCGTTGCACCGTTGCTGGCGCGCATCACGGCGCTGGCGCTGTTGGCCACTTCCAGCGTTTTGCCGCGATTGATTTTCACACTGGCTTTCGCGCCATCGGCGCTCAGCACCACCTGATCGCCGAGTGCGGCAGCCACTTCATCATCGTAATTGCCGGTGCTCATGCGGTAAACCACACGACCGTCGCGCAGGCTGAACGCCTGGTTCAGCGCGGCGTTATAACTTTCCGGGCTCAGGTTGCCGCCGCTAATCTGGTCAATCAGCCAGTCGTTATAGTTACGCAATTCATTGAGATTACTGACGTAGTACGCGTTGCTGCTGCCATCCTTAAGCGTGACATCAAACAGACCGGCGTAGGTCACCACGCCTCCGGCATCAAATGCCAGCCGATCGCCACCGTACGGCGGCGTGGCGGCGGTAAAGCGGATGCGGTTATTGCTGTCCCAGTTAATCTGGCCGTTATTACTGCTGGCAAATAACTGACTCTGTTTGGCAGCCATTGACCAGCGATTGGTGCTGGCGTTAGCGGCTGCGCCTTGCTGACCAATATTGATATTTAACCGGCCATTAGTGACTGTCGCCACGCGCGCATCAATATATTGCTTATCGTTCACATCATAATAATCTGGCACTACCGTAGCGCCATTAATTTCCGCCGGCGCAATCATTTCCGCACTGTTATAAACCTGATAGACACGATAACTGCCTGTTTCTTCACCCGGAATACCAATAGCGTAATTTTGTGCGCCGAGTTGCAGGCGGGGCTCGCCGATTAAATTGTCATTAATAATACGCCCAACCTTTTGTAGTTCACCCAGCGTGACGCTGCTCATGCCACTTTCTCCAGCGGTAAAGCGCGGCACGCCGCTCAGCGTCTGGGTTGAACCATTACATAAGCAATAAGCGCCGACTTTATTGTCGTTGCGTTCGGGAGTGAAAGATTTTAATACCACCGCCGATACCGGTGTGGCAGACAGCATTAAGCCCTGCGCAGCAAGCAGGCTTAGTAACAAGGGATTTAATTTAAACACACTATTGTCCTCACCAGAGAAAAGACAAATGCCGCACAGCGAATGCGCAGTGCGGGGAAATAGCGAAGCGAAATGTATTGTCGTAATAGCTTACGGCTGGAAATCCGTTGAAATGAGTATTACTGCGATCAGGTTAAAACGTCCAGTTTGACTTAAGGAATTGTGATGACGGCGATAAGCTTTAGGAATTGCGCTAACGGCCTGAGATAATTATCTGGAACTAAAAATGCAGAAAATGGCAAAAATCAGATGGCGGGAAATAATACCCGGCACGCCAGTGGCTGCCGGGCATGATGACAATTACAGTCGCGCTTCGACCGGCACCGCCACTTTTTTATCTTTCGGCTTGAGGCCAAACATGAAGGAGGCGAAGCGTGAACGTTTGACGATGGCGTAACACACCGCGCTCAGCGCAATGCCGAGGGCAAAATCGATCAGGACATACAGGACTGACAGGTTATCCGGTAACCAGACATCCAGCAGCCATGAGAAAATGATCACCACCGGATAGTGCAGCAAATAGATAATCAGCGCGGAATCCACAATCGCCGTCAGAATGCGACTCTCTTTCACGTTGATGCGTTCGAAGCTAAACACCAGCCAGTAGGACAGCATCACCGACAGCACGCTGCCCAGCATCACCGGCACATATTTCATCACCCCGGTGATGTGGTTGTGCGCGACGACATAGCAGGCGGCCCACACCGCCAGCACCAGCGCGGCCACCAGCCAGCCATTCATCAGTTTACTGTTGGCGTACCGGGCAATTTTCTCGCGGTTGACGTATAACGCAAAACCGGCGGTGTAGTAGACGAGGAAGCGTGCGGTCACCGGGATGAGCTCGACAAATTCACCGCGGCCTTTCACCAGAAACTTCAGCACGAAGCAGGCGTTACCGAGAACCACCAGCGTGGCGATCAGCATTGGCAACGACATTTTGCCCAGCTGACGGGCGCTCCACTGATAGAACGCGCCGGGTACCAGCAGCGACATCACCGACAGCGACACGAGGAACCACAGGTGGTGCATCATGGTATAGCTGTTTAGCCAGCCTTCGAGACTCAGCGGGGTGTTATTCATCTGTCCCGCGATAAAATACATCAGCGGCGGAATAAACAGATAGGCTGATATCAGCGGAATCAGGACGCGCTTACGGCGATTATCCGTAAAGAATTTCTGCCCTTTGCGCAAAATAATCAGCGCGGAGAACATGCCCGAAAGAAAGAAGAACACTTCCATCCTGAAGGTGTGCACCATGCTCAGCAGTGCCGTGAATATTTCCGAGGGATCGCGCTGCGCGACATAATACCAGCCATTCTCACCCGGTAAACTCCGTGAGGCG
>NZ_JASEWO010000197.1:0-7659 GCF_030024295.1 Pantoea sp. Pa-EAmG | reverse complement strand
CATTCCGGGGTTCGAATCCCTGCACCCCAGCCAAATTGCACAACAGGCCCGCTTTTGCGGGCTTTGTTGTTTTTGTCATTCCTGAATTTCGCGCCTTATACAACAGATGGCGCCGCCACGATTGCGGCGCCCGGTGTGTTTACAACCCCAGCGCGTAACGCAGCACCTGACGCTTGAGCACGCCAGCATTCTCTGCCGCAATCAGTCCAAGGTTACGCACCACACGCAGCGGCGGCAGCGCGTTGCTAAAGGCGAAGTAGAACAGATCCATACCACCCTGCATCAGCAAATTATCTTTGTAGCGCTGACGGTGATAACGCTGCAGAACCGGCAGCGATGACCAGCGCTGTGCCTGGCTGCGCGCGTCCACTAGCGTATCAATCAGCGCATCCACATCGCGGTAGCCGAGATTAACCCCCTGCCCGGCCAGCGGATTGATGGTGTGTGCAGCATCACCGACCAGCGCCAGGCCCGGCAGCACGTAGCGTGTGGCATGGCGGCGCACCAGCGGAAACGACGCCGCGTTCTTCACCTGGAAGCGGCCGACGCGCGCCGGGAAGTTGGCCTGTACTTCTTTGGCCAGCTGGCTGAGCGGCAGATTTTGCAGCTGACGGATCCGCGCCGGCGCGTCGTACCACACCAGCGAAGCGTGGCGATCGAACAGCGGCAGAAACGCGCGCGGTCCATCCGGCGTAAATTGCTGCCAGGTGGCATCGCCGGCCTCGTGTTCACACTCAACGCTGATTAGCATGCAGGATTGCGCATAGTTCCAGCCGCGCACGCCGATACCCGCCAGCTGTCGCACGCGCGAATTAGCACCATCGGCCCCCACCACCAGCTGGCTATCCAGCGTGGTCCCGTCATCCAGCTGTAGCTGCCAGCCGCCGCTGTGCGCCTGTAACGCCTGCAGTGAGGCCGGGCACAGCAACGTTACGCCATCCTGCTGCATCTGTTCCCACAGCGCGCGCTGCAGCACGCTGTTTTCCACCATATAGCCCAGCTCGGGAATGCCCAGTGCAGCCGCGTCGAAGGTGACGTGTGCGCTTTGCCATTCCCAGGTTTCCAGCTTGCGGTAGGGCGCGCTGCGCATCGCCTGGACACGCGGCCAGACATTGAGCTGGCGCAGCAGCGCCACCGATGACGCACCAATGGCGGAGATACGTATATCCGGCGCCAGGCTGGCGTCAAACGCGGCCGGCTCGGCACGTTCAATCACCGCCACGCGAAACTGCTGCTGCGCCAGACCACAGGCCAGCGCGGCACCGACCATGCCGCCGCCCACTACCACCACATCAAACTGTGAATCCTGCATCGACTCTTATCCTTCTGATTGCCGTGACGCCTTGCGGCAGCACTCTATGTGGCAAAGTGTACCGGAAATTTACCGCACCAGCAGAAAAGCCCTGCTAACCTTGTGCTTCAGCCATGCATGTTTAACGCACCTGGCGTATGAAATATAACCGGGCATCATGCCCTCAATGCAAGGATCTCCCCGGGAGCTTACATCAGTAAGTGACCGGGGGAGCCGCGCGCAGCCAACGCACCTGGCGTGCGAAGTATGACGGGCATGCTGGTCACACCCGCGCCAAAGCATTACAATACGCGCCCTGCACTTCTCTGCTCAGAATCAATGGCTAGTTCAATGACCAAAAAACTGCATATCAAAACCTGGGGCTGTCAGATGAACGAATATGATTCATCGAAGATGGCTGACCTACTGAACAGCACGCACGGCTATACCCTGACGGAGGAAGCCGAAGACGCAGACGTACTGCTGCTGAATACCTGCTCCATCCGTGAGAAGGCGCAGGAAAAAGTGTTTCACTTGCTGGGACGTTGGAAGAAGCTGAAGGCGAAGAATCCTGAGCTGATTATTGGCGTGGGCGGCTGTGTGGCTTCGCAGGAGGGCGATAAAATTCGCCAGCGCGCGCAGTGCGTGGACATCGTTTTTGGCCCGCAGACGCTGCATCGTCTGCCGGAGATGATTAATCAGGTGCGCGGCAGCAAAAGCCCGATTGTTGACGTCTCGTTCCCGGAAATCGAAAAGTTTGATCGCCTGCCGGAGCCGCGCGCTGAAGGTCCGACTGCTTTTGTCTCGATCATGGAAGGCTGCAATAAGTATTGCACTTTCTGCGTGGTGCCTTATACGCGCGGCGAGGAAGTGAGCCGTCCCTGCGATGACATCCTGCTGGAAGTTGCCCAGCTGGCGGCGCAGGGCGTGCGTGAAGTGAATCTGCTGGGGCAGAACGTCAACGCTTATCGCGGCGCGACCTTTGACGACCAGATTTGTACCTTTGCCGAGCTGCTGCGTCTGGTGGCCGCGATAGACGGAATTGACCGGATTCGTTTCACCACCAGCCATCCGATTGAGTTCACTGACGACATCATCGACGTTTATCGTGATACGCCAGAGCTGGTGAGCTTCCTGCACCTGCCAGTGCAGAGCGGTGCCGATCGTATCCTGACGCTGATGAAGCGAGCGCACACTGCGCTGGAGTACAAAGCGATTATCCGCAAGCTGGTGGCCGCGCGCCCGGATATCCAGATCAGTTCAGATTTCATTATTGGCTTCCCGGGCGAAACCCAGCAGGATTTCGAGCAGACCATGAAGCTGATCGGCGAGGTTAATTTCGACACCAGCTTCAGCTTTATCTATTCGGCGCGTCCGGGGACGCCAGCGGCCGATCTGCCGGACGACGTGCCGGAAGAGGAGAAGAAGCAGCGTCTGTACATTTTGCAGGATCGCATCAATCAGCAGGCGATGGCATGGAGCCGCCGCATGCTTGGTACCGTTCAGCGTATTCTGGTGGAAGGCACCTCACGTAAGAATGTGATGGAGCTGACCGGCCGTACCGAAAACAACCGCGTGGTCAACTTTGAAGGCGACGTGCGCATGATCGGTAAATTTGTTGATGTCGAAATCGTCGATGTTTATACCAATTCGCTGCGTGGCGTCGTGGTTCGCACTGAAGAGGAGATGGGCCTGCGCGTCGCGGAGAGTCCGGCATCGGTGATTGCGCGTACGCGTAAAGAGGATGAGATCGGCGTGGGCCTGTATCAACCTTGAGACCGCGATTACTGAGCGACAGCGCACAACGCGCTGTCGCCTGTTTCATCCCGCAGCCCTTGCTTTCCGCAGCTGCCGCCCAAATATCTCCCCTGAAGCTTGCGCCCGGGCGCGACCCCATAAATAATTCCGTAAAGATGCTGACGCCTGGCGTACGGTATCTGCTATTTCTTTCAACTGGCCCTGAGTGACCCAAAGGATTCATTTGAATATCGAAACTCGTGAAATCGCCCTTGAACCGGCAGACAATCGTCGACTGATGAGCCTGTGCGGTCCGTTTGATGACAACGTAAAACAGCTGGAGCGCCGTCTGGGCATTGAGATCAATCGCCGCGACAACCTGTTTAAGCTGGTCGGCCGCGCGCTGAGTGTCGAGGCGGCCGCCAATATTCTGCGTTCGCTGTACGTTGATACCGCGCCGGTGCGCGGCCAGATCCCGGACATTGAACCGGATCAGATCCATCTGGCGATCAAAGAGAGTCGCGTGCTGGAACAGACGGCCGACAGCGTGCCGGAGTACGGTAAAGCGGTAAACATCAAGACCAAGCGCGGCGTAATTAAACCGCGTACGCCAAACCAGGCGCAGTACATCGCCAATATTCTCGATCACGACATCACGTTCGGCATTGGGCCGGCCGGGACCGGGAAAACCTATCTGGCGGTCGCCGCCGCGGTGGATGCGCTGGAGCGGCAGGAGATTCGCCGTATTCTGCTGACGCGTCCGGCGGTCGAAGCCGGCGAAAAGCTCGGCTTCCTGCCCGGCGATCTCAGTCAGAAAGTCGATCCTTACCTGCGTCCGCTGTATGACGCCCTGTTTGAAATGCTGGGCTTCGAGCGCGTCGAGAAGCTGATGGAGCGCAACGTGATTGAAGTCGCGCCGCTGGCCTACATGCGCGGCCGTACGCTGAATGACGCGTTCGTGATTCTCGATGAGAGCCAGAACACCACCATCGAACAGATGAAGATGTTCCTGACGCGTATCGGCTTCAACTCCAAAGCGGTGATTACCGGTGACGTGACGCAGATTGACCTGCCGCGCAGCACCAAATCCGGTCTGCGCCACGCCATCGAAGTGCTGGCCAATGTGGAAGAGATCAGCTTCAACTTTTTCCACAGCGAAGACGTGGTGCGTCATCCGGTGGTCGCACGCATTGTTAATGCTTATGAAGCCTGGGAAGAAGCGGACCAGAAACGCCGTGATAAACTGGCGGAAGAGCGTAAACGTGAAGCGCAGGCGGCTCAACCTGCCAGCCAGCCGACGCCGCAGGAGCCTTCATGAGCACGGTGATTTTAGATTTGCAGATGGCGTGTGCCGATGAAAACGGCCTGCCCGCAGAAGCGGCGTTTCAGCGCTGGCTGGAGGCGGCGGTCACGCCGTTTCAGCCTGAGAGCGAAGTCACGATACGGCTGGTGGATGAAGCGGAGAGTCATGAGCTTAATCTGACTTATCGCTGCAAAGATAAGCCGACTAACGTGCTGTCGTTTCCGTTTGAAGCACCGCCGGGCATTGAGCTGCCGCTGCTGGGCGACCTGATTATTTGTCGTCAGGTTGTTGAGCAGGAAGCGGCCGAGCAGGGCAAAAGCCCTGAAGCGCACTGGGCACACATGGTGGTTCACGGCACGCTGCATCTGCTGGGTTATGACCATATTGAAGACGAGGAAGCTGAAGAGATGGAAGCGCTCGAGACCGAGATAATGCTTGCTCTTGGCTATCCCGATCCGTACATTTCGGAAAAAGAAGACGCCTGAACCGCCGGTTCAGGACATTGCGCTGCTGGCGAGGATGCCGGCAGTTCCTTTCCCTCATTCGAGAGAACTAAATAAAAACGCCATGAGCGACGACCATTCTCAAAACAACGACGCACCCAGTAGTAAAAAGGGTTTTTTCTCCCTGTTAATCAATCAGCTTTTCCACGGCGAACCCAAAAACCGTGACGAACTGCTGGGGCTGATCCGCGATTCTGAGCAAAAAGAGCTGATCGACCAGGACACCCGCGACATGCTGGAAGGGGTGCTGGATATTGCCGAACAGCGCGTGCGCGACATCATGATCCCGCGCTCGCAGATGATTACCCTGAAGCGCAACCAGAGCCTTGAAGAGTGCCTGGCGGTGATTATTGAATCTGCCCACTCGCGCTTCCCGGTGATCAGCGAAGATAAAGACCATGTTGAAGGCATTCTGATGGCGAAAGATCTGCTGCCGTTTATGAGCAGCAGCGCCGAGCCATTCAGCATGGAAAAAGTGCTGCGCCCGGTGGTGGTGGTGCCTGAGAGCAAGCGCGTCGATCGCATGCTCAAAGAGTTCCGCTCGCAGCGCTATCATATGGCGATCGTCATTGATGAGTTCGGTGGTGTCTCCGGACTGGTGACCATCGAAGATATCCTTGAGCTGATCGTCGGCGAAATTGAAGACGAATATGACGACGAAGAAGATCGCGATATCCGTCAGCTCAACCGCCACACCTATACGGTGCGTGCGCTGACGCCGATTGAGGATTTCAATGAGGTATTTGGTAGCGATTTCAGCGATGACGAAGTCGATACCATTGGCGGTCTGGTGATGCAGGGATTCGGCCATCTGCCGGCGCGCGGTGAAAGCATCGACATTGAGGGTTACCAATTCAAAGTTGCGATGGCTGACAGCCGCCGTATCATCCAGGTGCATGTGAAAATTCCGGAAGACTCTCCGCAACCGCAACTGGAAGACGAATAATTTTATGGCATTAGCCTCTCTCTACTCGCAGCAGCGGGTTCGCCTGCTGCTGGCGTTAATTCTGGGTGCCGCGGGCACCCTTTCCTTTTCCCCGTATGATTTCTGGCCCGCCGCCCTGCTCTCTCTGGCCGGTTTGCAGCTGCTGTTGCTGGATCGCCGCAGCGCCCATGCGGCAGGCATCGGTTTTGCCTGGGGCTTTGGCCTGTTCGGCAGCGGCATCAACTGGGTGTACGTCAGCATTGCGACGTTTGGCGGCATGCCCGGCCCGGTCAATGTGTTCCTCGTGGTGCTGCTCGCCGCCTATCTGGCGCTCTACCCGCTGCTGTTTGCCCTGCTGCTGAACCGCTTCTGGCCACGAGCCACGCTGTGGCGCATGGCGCTGGCGGCACCGGCGCTGTGGCAGATCACCGAGTTTCTGCGCGGCTGGGTGCTGACCGGCTTTCCGTGGCTGCAGTTTGGCTACAGCCAGATCGATGGGCCGCTGAAAGGCCTGGCGCCGCTGGCTGGCGTGGAAACCATCACCTTCCTGCTGATGGTGATTGCCGGCATGCTGGCCTCGGCCTGCTACCACCGCAGCGTGAAAAACCTGATTATCGCCGTCGCGCTGCTGCTGCTGCCGTGGCCACTGCGGATGCTGCAGTGGTATCAGCCGCTGCCGCAGCGCAGCGTCAATGTGGCGATGGTGCAGGGCAATATTCCGCAGTCAATGAAGTGGGATCCGCAGCAGCTGCTGACCACGCTGCGCGTCTATACCGCATTCAGCAAGCCGTTTATCGGCAAAGCGCCAATCATCATCTGGCCGGAGTCGGCAATTACCGATCTGGAGAGTAATCAGCAGCCGTTTTTGCATGCGCTGGATGACGAACTGCGCGCGCGCGGCAGCACGCTGATCACCGGCATTGTTGATTCGCGCGTGGAGAGCGATAACCGCTATCACGATTACAACTCGGTGATTGTGCTGGGCGGCGCGCAGCCTTACAGCTACCAGAGCCGCAACCGCTACCAGAAAAACCATCTGGTGCCGTTTGGCGAGTTTGTGCCGCTGGAAGGTCTGCTGCGTCCGCTGGCGCCGTTCTTCGACCTGCCGATGTCCTCGTTCAGCCGTGGCGCCTACCTGCAGCCGCAGCTGAAAGTGGCGGGTTACAACCTCACCAGCGCCATTTGCTATGAGATCGTGCTGGGCGAACAGGTGCGCGCTAACTTCCGTCCGGACACCAACTTCCTGCTGACGGTATCGAACGATGCCTGGTTCGGTCATTCGATTGGTCCGTGGCAGCATTTCCAGATGGCACGCATGCGCGCGCTGGAGCTGGGTCGCCCGCTGCTGCGCTCAACCAACAACGGTGTTACCGCAGTGGTGAATGCGCAGGGAGACGTGGAGAACATCATCCCGCAGTTCACCCGCGAAGTGCTGAGCGCAACAGTCACGCCTGCCAGCGGAGAAACGCCGTATGCACGCGTCGGTATCTGGCCGGTATGGCTGCTGACGCTGGCGGGCATCGTGCTGGCGATTTTACGCCGCCGCGCCTGATATCCCGCCCTCTCACCAGGCGAAGCGCTGGCTTCGCCTTTTTTCTGCGCAGTTTTCCGCTCCCTTTATCCTTAGTCACCGCCACTTTCTGCTGCCTTTTTGCCCGCTCTCCGCGTACTGGCACGATCATTGCTAATTATTTCAGTGGTTTTAGCAACATCGGTGATTTGTCAGCGTAATGCCACGTTTGCGCACTATTATCTGGCACCGAAGCGCACTTAATTGGCGCAGAGGCTGTTTTTTGCCTCTTATTGGTGCGGAGCGGCTCGCAAAAAACGAACTTTTTTGTTTCATTACGTTAACAATTCGCTATGTTAATCACTATCCTGCGCGCAGTTGCGCTAAGGG
>NZ_JASEWO010000196.1:0-7670 GCF_030024295.1 Pantoea sp. Pa-EAmG | reverse complement strand
CAGAAAGCAGGTTATTGAGGCGATCACTAAAATCAGGCCACTGTCTTTTCTTTTCGATAGTAAAATCAGAACCAGCTTTAAAAAGAAATATCTGGCTCTGAAGTTAAACAAACCGCTGTAACTACCGGGCGCTATGCCAGCGCCGGTTTATCAGGACGATGCTTTCTCAGGCGGATGAATCATGGCATAGCTGATGATAATCGCCATCACCAGGATTAGCACCGAACCACTCTGAATTAACACCGTGTCGGTCAGCCCAAAGATGATAATTGACAGCGGCAGCAGCGTTAATCCGGCGACGCCGCGGCGTGCGGCTACTATCAGCAGCACCAGGTAAAAAATCAGCAGGGAAAGTGCGCCAGCGAACCCCTGCAGCGAAAGCGTTTCAAGGAAATCATCGTGCAGGTGATACATGACGTTTTTATACGCTTCGGGATTGTGGCGCTCATGCTGCGTGATGTATTCCCGCGCTTTTGCCGTACGCTGATCCGGACTTTGCCCCAGCAGCGACCACGAAACGCTGTGCCAGCCGCCTTTCCAGATAGAGAAACGGGCGCCAATCGAGGTGTTATTGTTGGTCTGATAAGTATCAACTTCATTGTGGATGCTGTCTAAGCGCTGCCAGACGCTGCCCGGCATAAATAAAGCGCCCACGATAATAAACAGCGCTAACACCACCAGCGAAATTTTACCCGCCCAGCGATGGGTAAAATAAAACCAGGCCAGATAAATCAGTGGCAGGGTTAATACGCCGGCGCGTGACTCGGTCAGAATCATCAGCATCATATTCACGACAAAAACCGCGCTGAATAAGATCATTTGTCCGCCGCGATGGGAGATTACCCGGTGGCCGGTGTACAAAGTACAGAGCGCCAGCGCGGTAATCAGATAAGAGACGGTACCGGCGGAATCGGTCAGCAATCTGATGCGGGTCAGCGTTTTTGCGTGTTCACTGATAGCGAAACCTAACGTCACCAGCAGCCCGACAAATAAGATGGCGCTGCAGGTTATCAGGAGTGGACGGCTAAGATAGTGGCGCCACGCGACGATAAAATAGCTGAGAAAAGCCGCGATAATAAACAGCTTACCGCCCTGGAAGTAGTTATTCACCACATCACTGAATTCAGCGTGGGAAAACATCTTTGCCCAGATGAGCCTGACCAGCCCAATGAAGAGCAGCGGAAGCGCTACCGTTATGGCCGTTTTATCTGTTAGCCACTGTTTTTTCACCGCCAGAATTACTAAATACAGAGCCACCAGATAACTGGAAAAATAGAATATTTTGCGCGGTAAGGCTTCAACCACCAGTGACGACGCCAGCGCGATACTCAGCAGCACAAAACAGAGCTGGTAAATATTTTTTCCCGTCATCAGCTGGCGAAAAGCGTGAGCTTGCACTTAACAATACCTCATCTTGATATGTTTCAGGCGCCACAGCATGGCCTGCCACCATCTTTTTTGACGAAAAAGCGACTTATACATTCTTTTTGCCTGCTGCGCATTGGCTGGCTGGTCAAACGCCATGGTGGACAGCGGTGAATCCTGATAAATATCGCGATAATGGTGAACCACAAACTGTTGATTCCATACCTGCCAGGGCTTATCCGCACCGGCATAATGAATCAGGCAGGTTTCCGCCGGCACGTCGAGCGTATAGCCACGATCGTCATGGGCCAGCATGGTCAGGGTATTGAAGCGAGAAGAAACAAAGGTCACTTTATCTTCCAGTAAAATATTCAACGCATCCTGGTCGAGATACTGGAAGTTTCGCCCGTGTTCGGACAGTAAAGTAAACGCGCGTTCGCTGATATTGCCAGCGCGCCATTGCGCCACATCAATCAGCATCATGCCGGCGTTAAAATAGCGCTCGCCGCGCAAGCCGGCATTCTTCGCCAGCACCGGCTGCAGCGAGGCAATTTCACCGACCACCAGCGCAACCGCCTTAGGGCCGGTCGGGATCTGCCACAGTTCATTGAGCGGATTAATGCACACCATATCGGCATCAAGATAGAGCAGTTTTTCCGCCTGCGGCAAAATCAGCGGTGCCAGAAAGCGGTAGTAGGTCGCACGGGTAAAAAGTTCGGTGACCGGCAGCGTGGCAAACAGCTGGTCCGGCAGATGATGCAGCGTCACGCCGTGGCGCGATCCCTGAAAAAGCCTGGCGAGCCGGTGGTTATCGGCCGGTGTCAGTTCTGAAGAGATCAGATGGAAATGATACACGCGGTCTCCGGCGTGTTTCATGATGGACAGAATCGTGATTAGCGCATGCGCTTTAAACTTTCCGTCAACGCCAAAAACAATATGTTGATCGCTCTGTACCGGAAAAAGTGGTTCGGCGTTTATTTCCTGAAGAACATCATGATTCATTGCGCGCTTCTCTGCTGCGGAGCGCTACACTCCGTAACCACTTAATATGTAGACAATAAAATTGGATTTAGCATAAAACGGTAAAAGATTACCACTTTGGTAAACCCAAAGAAAGCGTAGCACGGTAAGCCAGGAGTTTTCGCAGACGAGACAAAAGCAGCCTCTCCCATCCTGTTATTTACGATGGGAGAAGCACGCTGGAGAATAAAACTACAGCGACGCGCCGCCGCAAATTACCAGCTCCTGTCCGGTAATGGCAGCGGCAGCCGGCGATAGCACAAAACCAGCCAGCGCAGCCACCTCTTCGGGATGGATATAGCGTCCGATAGGCGGCAGTTTCGGCGGCGAGCTGGCGCGGTCCGACTGCAGCAGCATCGGCGTGGCGGTGGCACCGGGAGCGATCACGTTGACCGTAATGCCCTGCGGAGCCAGTTCGGCGGCCCAGCTGCGCGCCATGCCCACCATCGCCGCCTTGGTGCTGACATACTGGCTGCGATTCGCCGCGCCGCGTGACGTGCGGCTACCGAGCAGCAGAATACGATCGCCGTGGCCCATCTGCGGCAGCAAGGTGTTGGCCATGATTTGCGCCACCTGCACGTGCAGATACCACAGCCGCGCCCCCTGCTCTTCCTCCAGCTCACCCAGCGGCGCGGCCAGCATCATGCCTGCCGCGTGCACCAGCGCATCCACCTTCGCCAGCCCGGCCAAAGCCCGTTTCAGCTGACTGGCGTCAAACAGGTCGACGGTGACGGAGGTAAACGCCGGATGATCTTTCTCCACCGGCGTACGGCTAAAACCGGTGACCTGCCAGCCCTGCGTCAGCAGCACATCGGCAATCGCCGCACCTATGCCGGAACTGACACCGGTCACCAGTGCATGGCGGCTCATGCTTTGTCCCTCACCCAGCTCTCCTCAACGCGCACGTACTTGATGGCCTGGCGAAAATAGGTGTAGGCAATGTGCAGCGCGCCGTCCGCGCTCTGCTTAATGCTGGGATAGGAGAACTCGCGGTTCAGTTTCTGCTGTGAATTGTTGGTCATGCAGTAACCGTCCCCCTCATCCAGATTACGCTGCCACGGCCAGCTCATCCCGCCATCGGCAGAAATAGCCAGCGTCATCGGTGCGCGCGGAGCTCCCCAGAAGGCGGTGCGTGCGCCCTGAACCACCGGCTGCGCCGCCACGGCCACCGCCGCATCATCTTCGTCTTCGATTTCGTCGTACAGTGACAGGCGACGCTCGCTGGCATCACGTGCGCTCATGGCGTTAAACACCAGCGCCAGATGGCCGTTGTGCAGCGTAGTCACCTGAATCGATGAGTTATTATTTGGCAGATCGGTTGCTTGCGGCGTGCTCCAGCTTTCACCGCCGTCGTCCGAACGACTCTGGTAGATATAATCAGCCCAGCGGCTGCGATACAGCGCCAGCAGGCTGCCATCCTGCAGCAGCGTAATGTTCATGTGCACGCAGCCGAGGCTGTCCGGCACCGTCACATCGCGCCAGCTCTGTCCTTTGTCACTGGAGATTTTCACCGCGCTGATATCATCGTTGCCCACCCATTTCACTCCCGGCTGGGTGCGACAATAGAACACCGGCAGCAGCCAGTTGCCGTTCGGCAGCACCACCAGCGGCTGGCGGATAAACGTGCCCGGCTGATCGAGCAGCGTATCGATGGCACTCCAGCTGTGACCCAAATCGTGTGACTGGCGATAGCGCACAATTGCCGTGTCCTGATTACCGGACTTCTGCGCGGTCCACAACAGCCACAGCACGTTATCCGGATCGAGAAACAGCACCGGATTCTGCTCCGATCGCGTTGGATCGTCGGATAACTGTTGAGGATCGCTCCATTGCGCGCTGCCCTGCGCCAGCCGCGAGCACCACACCGAAATATCCGCGATGCCTTCCTGCGTGCCGCCAAACCATACGCACAGCAGATCACCGTTCGGTAACGGCAGCAGGTTGGCGGCGTGGTTCTGCGGACAGACCGAAGGCAGCATCGCCGTGAGCTGCTGCGCGTCCTGCGCGTGCGGATGAAGCTTACCGTTGCGTTCGACGGTAATGGTTGAGTCGGTCATGTCAGGCTCCACTGTTTTGCATTGATGAATCAGGTGCATTTTTGCGCTGCGGCTGGCGTGACGGGATCAGGCGGTCAATCAGCATGATCACCGCCGGCGTCACCAGCGCGACGTACATATTGTTGATGCCGAACGGATCGCCCAGCAGATACCACAGCGAGGTCATGACGCAGGCACCAATCAGGCCGGCGTTCGCGCCGCGCGTACTTTTATAAAACGGCAGGTAGAAAGCGATGATCGCCACCACCGAAATCGACAGACGGATGGCGCGGGTAAAGAAAGATAGCTTCAGCACTTCCGGTACGAACAGCACGAAGATCAGCGGCAGGAAACCGATCAGCAGTGACAGCCAGCGCGTCATGCGAAATTCACGTTCCGGCGTCGGATTACGGTATGGCACATAAAAGTCTTTCACCACCAGCGAAGCGATGGCCAGCGCCACGGTGCTGACGCTGACAAAAATCGATGCCACCAGCGAGGTGGTGACAATCCCTGCCAGCCACGGGCTCATGTCCTGCAGGAACACCGGCAGCGCGTACAGGCTGTTGATCTCCGGATGCAGATACTTTGCCGCCACGCCAATCAGCGCAATGGCGATGGCAATCGGCATACAGAAGAAGAAGGCGACCCAGGTCGCGCGCTTCGCAGACGCCGCACTTTTGGTCGAGGCAATGGCCTGAATCACAAACTGGGTGCAGAAGATCGACCCGATGGTGCCAATCATCCAGGCAAAAATGGTGCTGGCGCCCACGTTACCGTCCCAGGTCCAGTAAAAGTGCGGCATCTCTTTGATCATCGGGCTGACGCCGCCAGTCATGTGCAGCGCCACGCCGAGAATGACCAGAATACCGATATATTTCAGGCCGCTGTGCAGCAGCGTCACCCAGGCGATGCCTTTCATGCCGCCGAACATAAAATAGAAGGTACTGACCAGCGCGGTGATCACCGCCGCCGTGGTGAGATCAAGGTTCAGTACCGTAGAGATCGCCGCCGCACCGCTGACATAGTTACCGACGTTCACCAGCAGCAGCGCGTAGATCATGATGATAGAAATAATATTTTTGGTGGAGTTGCCATAGCGCTCGGCAATCGCGCCGGAAATGGTAATTTTGCCGGTGTTGTAGATGCGTTTGACCAGCAGAATACCAAACAGCGGAAAGCCGATAGCGGCACCGATCACCGACCAGGACGCGGCAAAGCCATCCTCAAAAGCCGCCTGCGCCGTACCGATGGTTGACTTGGCACCAATGTATTCAGACATCAGCATCACGCCGACCACAAACGCTGGCATCACGTTTGAACCCGCCATAAAGTCGCCGCTGTTTTTACTGCGCAACCGCCAGGTCAGCCAGGTAGTGAACAGGATGTAGGCAATGACAATCCCGACAATAATCACCATCCCTTCTGCAGAGAACTGTTTCATGTTGGCCTCATTGATAACGTAGGGTCGTGGTGCGTGCCGGGCTTCACACGCACCGTTAATGAGGCGGCCATGATTATTGTTGTTGCGTCGCTGCGCTGGCTACCCCGCACCGTGCAAAATGATTTACTTCACTCAAAAATGAATAAATTTACGCACAGGCAGGGCAATTTATAGATTAACTGGCGCTTAATTAGTTTGATCATGCTCACAAACAGTCAAATGTGATTAATAATAATCAAACTTAACTGTGTGAGATAGCGAGGCAGACTGCGTGCCCGGCCACGGCCACCGCGCCGGGCAGCCGCGAACGTCAGGCGAGACTGTCGTTTTCCAGTTTCTGCCGTTTACGCAGATGAGGGAACAGCGCCATCCACAGCGCCACGACCACCAGGGTGCCGACACCGCCAATCGCCGCTGCGGGCACCGCACCGAACCATGCGGCCAACAGGCCGGATTCGAACTCTCCCAGCTGGTTAGAGGTATTAATGAAGATGGCGTTGACCGCGTTGACGCGCCCGCGCATCTCATCCGGCGTGTCCAGCTGCACCAGCGCGCCGCGAATCACCATGCTCACCATATCGAAGCCGCCGAGTGCCGCCAGCGCCAGCAGCGAGAGCCACAGCTGCGTCGACAGCGCAAATACCAGCGTAGCCAGACCAAAACCGGCTACCGAGCCAAACATGATCATGCCCACGTGCTTTTCCAGCTTGTGACGGCTGAGCCACACCCCGACCAGCAGCGCCCCGACCGACGGAGCACCGCGCAGCATGCCCAGCCCCCACGGACCGGTATGGAGAATATCCTGGGCGAAGATCGGCAGCAGCGCCGTGGCGCCGCCCAGCAGCACGGCAAACAGATCGAGCGAGATCACCCCAAGCACATCTTTGCGTTCGCGGATGAAGCGGACGCCGGCAAACATGGTGCTGAGGCTGGCCGGAATACGTGCCTGCGGCGGTCGTTCGTAGCGCAAACGGCTGACCAGCACAATCGACAACAGATAGAACAGCGCCGAAACACCGTACACCACCTCCGGCCCGGCCACGTACAGTAAGCCGCCCAGCGTCGGACCGACAATCACCGCCGCCTGACCACCCACCGAGCTGGCCGCCATGGCGCGCGCAAGGACGGGCGGCGGTACCAATGCTGGCAGCATTGAGGTGATTGCCGGCCACTCCAGCGCTTTGGCCAGCGAAATCAGGAATACCAGTCCCCAGATTTCAATCCGACCCGCCCAGTGCAGCAGCGTCAGCGTCACCAGCCCGAGCAGCGCCAGCCACTCTATCAGCTGCCCCAGCAGCACGATGCGGCGACGGTCATACTGATCCGCAAGGTGACCCGCCGGCAGCGCCAGCAATACCGAAGGTAAAAATTGCATCAGACCGATCATGCCCAGCGCCATAGCACTGTGGGTAAGCGCATAGATTTGCCAGCTGACGGCCACGGAGAACATCTGAAAACCAAACGATGAACAGGTACGCGCCAGCCAGAAGGCGACGAACGACCTGTGTCGCAGCAGCGAATCTTCCGCTGCGGTGACCGGTGAACCCATAGTTTTATCCCATCCTGAAGCAGAACCGGCCGGCGTCATGGCACCGGCCTGGTGAAAAGCCACCATCGGCTTTCCTTATGTTTTTCACGCCATAGAGTGCGATAACTGACCGGGGCAGGCAATGGCTGGATGTGCGCTGTAAAAACAGGTGCTTATCCGGATTAACAGTTAAACATGGCGTTCTGAATATTAGCAGACTGATTGTTTTACTTTGAAAATAGCCGAATCATTCCAGATAATTCAGTAAAGCGTTAAT
>NZ_JASEWO010000195.1:0-7695 GCF_030024295.1 Pantoea sp. Pa-EAmG | reverse complement strand
GTGACCCGAAACAAGCGGTTGCAGTGGCCAACAAAGTGGTTAACGACGGCATCAAGTATGTGATCGGCCACCTGTGCTCCTCTTCTACTCAGCCTGCTTCCGACATCTATAACGATGAAGGCATTCTGATGATCACCCCAGCGGCAACCGCACCAGAGCTGACCGCGCGTGGCTATGCAGATGTGCTGCGTACTACCGGTCTGGATTCCGATCAGGGTCCAACCGCTGCTACTTACATTCTCAATGAGATCAAACCAAAACGTATCGCTGTGGTGCATGACAAGCAGCAGTACGGTCAGGGCCTGGCAGAGTCGGTGCAGAAAACCCTGAAAGCCAAAGGCGGCAATGTGGTGCTGTTCGAAGGTATCACTGCGGGCGATAAAGATTTCTCAACCCTGATTGCGCGTCTGAAGAAAGAGAACGTCGATTTCGTTTACTACGGCGGCTACTACCCAGAGCTGGGCCAGATTCTGCGTCAGGCAAAATCAGCCGGTTTGACTGCGGGCTTCATGGGGCCAGAGGGCGTGGGCAACGCCTCACTGTCTAACATTGCCGGTGATGCTTCTGAAGGTCTGTATGTGACGCTGCCGAAGCGTTATGACCAGCTGCCAGAGAACAAGGCCATCGTTGACGCGATCAAAACCAATACTGCCTCAAACCGCAAAGATCCAACCGGTCCGTTCGTCTGGACAACTTATGCCGCGATTCAGTCACTGGTGGCCGGTATCGAGCGCAGTAAGAGCGATGAGCCTGATGCGATTGCTAAGAATCTGAAAGAAGGCGCTGCAGTGCCAACCGTAATGGGCAACCTGAACTGGGATCAGAAAGGCGACCTGAAGGGCTTCGAATTTGGTGTCTTCAAATGGCACAAAGACGGTTCCTCTACCGCTGTTAAGTAATTCCCAACCTTAAATAGATTGGCCCTCTCTTTTGCCGGAGAGGGCTGGGGGAGGGACAGCGCGTACCGTCTTGATGGGATCCCGCGCGCCTGTTCCCTCACCCTAACCCTCTGCCAAAAGGGAGAGGGGATTTTTAGTCCACATGCAGGTCCTCACTATGTCCGAGCAGTTTCTCTATTTCATTCAGCAGATGTTCAACGGGGTCACCCTCGGGAGCACTTACGCGCTGATCGCCATTGGTTACACCATGGTTTACGGCATCATCGGCATGATCAACTTCGCCCACGGCGAGGTGTATATGATCGGCAGCTATGTCTCCTTTATTGTGATTGCCGCCCTGATGATGATGGGCATCGATACCACGTGGCTGATGATTGCCGCCGGGTTCGTGATGGCGGTGATCATCTCCAGCGCCTACGGCTGGAGCATTGAGCGCGTGGCGTATAAACCCGTGCGCTCCTCTAAGCGCTTGATCGCGCTGATTTCGGCTATTGGGATGTCGATCTTTCTGCAGAACTACGTCAGTCTGACGCAAGGTTCGCGCGATCTGGCGTTGCCAAGCCTGATTACCGGCCAGTGGACGCTGGGCGAGAGCAACGGCTTTGCTGCCACGCTCTCCACCATGCAGCTGGTGATTTGGGTCGTGACCTTCCTCTCGATGCTGGCCCTGACGCTGTTTATTCGTTATTCACGTATGGGCCGCGCCTGCCGCGCCTGTGCGGAAGACCTGAAAATGGCCAGTCTGCTGGGGATTAACACTGACCGCGTGATTTCACTGACCTTCATTATTGGTGCGGCGATGGCGGCGGTGGCGGGCGTGCTGCTCGGCCAGTTCTACGGCTCTATTAACCCGTTCATCGGCTTTATGGCCGGGATGAAGGCGTTTACCGCTGCGGTACTGGGCGGCATCGGCAGTATTCCTGGCGCGATGATTGGTGGTCTGGTGCTCGGTATCGCTGAAGCGCTGACCTCGGCGTATCTGTCGACCGAATACAAAGATGTGGTGTCATTCGCACTGCTGATTGTGGTGCTGCTGGTGATGCCTACCGGCATTCTGGGCCGTCCGGAGGTGGAGAAAGTATGAAACGCCTCGGACTGGTCAACGCCGTGATTTCAACGGTGATGTTATTGATTCTCGCCACCTTCTTTATGGGCGTCCGTCTTGATCTTGATGGCACCAAACTGGTGGTGGCTAACGCTGGCGCGGCGCGCTGGAACTGGATTTTCATCGGCTGTGCGGTGGTTTTTGTCTTCCAGCTGCTGCGCCCGCTGTTCCATGGAAAGTTCAAACGCAGCGGTAAAGGCTTTGTGCTGCCGGGCTTCGATGGTTCGACGCCAAAGCAAAAGCTGGTGATGGCGCTGTTGATTGTTGCTGCGGTGCTGTGGCCGTTTCTGGTGTCGCGCGGCAGTGTCGATATCGCCACATTAACGCTGATCTACGTGATGCTCGGTCTCGGCCTCAACGTGGTCGTCGGTCTTTCTGGCCTGCTGGTGCTGGGCTATGGCGGTTTCTATGCCATCGGCGCTTACACCTTCGCGCTGCTCAATCACTATTACGGCTTTGGCTTCTGGGAAAGTCTGCCGCTGGCGGGGATTGTCGCCGGTGCGTTTGGTCTGATGCTAGGCTTCCCGGTGCTGCGCCTGCGCGGTGACTATCTGGCGATTGTGACGCTCGGCTTCGGTGAAATCGTGCGTATTCTGCTGCTCAACAGCACTTCGATCACTGGTGGTCCAAACGGTATTGCGCAGATCCCTAAACCGAGCCTGTTTGGCATTGAGTTTGGGCGTCGCGTCAGTGAAGGCGGCTGGACTACTTTCCATGAGCTAACGGGCCTGCAGTACGATCCTAACCACCGTGTAATCTTCCTCTATCTGGTGGCGCTGCTGCTGGTGGTGCTGACCTTGTTCGTGATTAACCGTTTGCTGCGTATGCCATTGGGTCGCGCGTGGGAAGCGCTGCGTGAAGATGAGATCGCCTGTCGTTCATTGGGGCTCAGCCCAACACGCATCAAGCTGACCGCTTTCACCATCAGCGCCGTGTTCGCCGGTTTTGCTGGCACGCTGTTTGCCGCACGTCAGGGTTTTGTTAGCCCGGAATCCTTCACCTTCGTCGAATCAGCCTTTGTGCTGGCGATTGTGGTACTGGGCGGCATGGGTTCGCAGTTTGCGGTGATCCTCGCGGCCGTGCTGCTGGTGGTGTCGCGCGAATTGATGCGTGATCTGAACGAGTACAGCATGCTGGTGTTGGGTGGTTTGATGGTGCTGATGATGATTTGGCGTCCGCAAGGATTGTTGCCGATGAAGCGTCCACACCTGAAGTTGAAAAGCAGTAAACAAGGAGAGCAGGCATGAGTCAGCCTTTGTTAGCCGTTGAAGGCTTGATGATGCGCTTTGGCGGGCTGTTGGCCGTCAACAATGTGGCGCTGGAACTGCATCCCCAGGAAATCGTGTCACTGATCGGGCCGAACGGTGCCGGTAAAACCACGGTGTTCAACTGCCTGACTGGTTTTTACAAGCCGACCGGCGGTACCATCAAACTGCGCGATCAGGAGTTGCAGGGCCAGCCAGGCCAGAAGATTGCGCGTATGGGCATCGTGCGTACTTTCCAGCACGTGCGACTGTTCCGTGAGATGACGGTGATTGAAAACCTGCTGGTCGCGCAGCATCAGCACCTGAAAAGTGGCGTGTTCTCCGGCCTGTTCAAAACCCCGGCGTTCCGTCGCGGGGAGAGTGAAGCGCTGGATCGTGCTGCCACCTGGCTGGATCGCATCGGCCTGCTGGAGCTGGCCAATCGCCAGGCGGGCAACCTCGCTTACGGCCAGCAGCGTCGTCTGGAGATTGCGCGCTGCATGGTGACGCGTCCGGAAATCCTGATGCTGGATGAGCCTGCCGCAGGACTTAACCCACGCGAAACCCACGAACTGGACGAACTGATTGCCGAACTGCGCGGTGAGCATAAGGTCTCGGTGCTGTTAATCGAACACGATATGAAGCTGGTGATGGGCATTTCTGACCGCATTTATGTGGTGAACCAGGGGACGCCGCTGGCTAACGGTACGCCGGAAGAAGTGCGTAACAATCCGGATGTGATCCGTGCTTATTTAGGTGAGGCGTAATATGGCAAACCCAATTTTAACGTTGCAAGGGGTGAGTGCCCATTACGGCCCGATTCAGGCACTGCACAACATCAACCTGCACATCAGTCAGGGTGAAATTGTCACCCTGATTGGGGCTAACGGCGCAGGTAAAACCACGTTGCTCGGCACCCTGTGCGGTGAACCGCGTGCCACCAGTGGCACTATTATCTTCGACGGCAAAGAGATCACCGACTGGCAAACCGCCAAAATCATGCGTGAAGCGATTGCGATTGTGCCGGAAGGCCGCCGCGTGTTTTCCCGGATGACGGTGGAAGAGAACCTGGCGATGGGCGGTTTCTTTGCCACGCGCCAGCAGTATCAGGAGCGCATTGAGCGGGTTTATCAGCTGTTCCCGCGTCTGGCTGAACGTAAAGTGCAGCGCGCGGGCACCATGTCCGGTGGTGAACAGCAGATGCTGGCGATCGGTCGTGCGCTAATGAGTCAGCCGCGTTTGCTGTTACTCGACGAACCTTCTTTAGGTTTAGCGCCGATTATTATTCAGCAGATTTTCGATACGATTGAACAGTTGCGTAAAGAGGGCATGACCATTTTCCTGGTGGAGCAAAACGCCAACCAGGCGCTGAAGCTCGCCGATCGCGGCTACGTGCTGGAGAACGGTCATGTGGTGCTGGAAGACAGTGGTGAAGCGCTGTTGTCCAACGAAGCGGTACGCAGCGCTTATCTGGGCGCCTGACCTGGCTTACTTGCCAGCTTGCGGTTGGGCAGTGCTCGCCATCCTCACGTACTAAGAGTACGTTCCGGTGGCTGCGCGCTGTCCGCCCGCAATCTGGCTGCGCCGCCGACGGTCTGATAAAAGGTGCGGTCTGACTGCAACGCTGGCGGTCTAAACAGTGGCTCAAGTTTGAGATAACTTGTGCCACTTTAAACTTTCTAATACGCGCAATCTCCGTCACATTCCCGTCATAAACCTGTTATTAATCCGTCATTTCCCCGTGTCATGTTACTTCGCGAACAAAAAAATGCGTGATATCGCGCGTACCTAACAAGCACAGGAAAAAACTTATGTCCGCTTTTACGCTTCGTCCCCGCCTGATGAGTGTGTTGCTCGGTCTGGCGCTCAGCGGTAATGCGCTGGCTGCTACAGACATTCCTTTCTGGCACTCAATGGAAGGCGAGTTAGGCAAAGAAGTCGATTCTCTGGCACAACGTTTTAACCAGGCTCACCCAGAATACAAAATCGTACCGACTTACAAAGGTAACTACGAGCAGAGCCTGGCAGCGGGTATCGCTGCTGTGCGTACCGGTAAAGCACCGGCAATTCTGCAGGTTTACGAAGTGGGTACGGCGACCATGATGGCTTCAAAAGCTATCGTGCCTGTGCATGACGTGTTTAAAGACGCGGGTGTGCAGATGGATCCAAAACAGTTTGTGCCAGCGGTTGCAGGTTATTACAGCGACAGCAATGGCCAGCTGATCTCTCAGCCGTTCAACAGCTCAACCCCAGTGCTGTATTACAACAAAGATGCCTTCAAGAAAGCCGGTCTGAACCCAGACCAGCCGCCTAAAACCTGGCAGGAACTGGCAAAAGACGCCGACGCACTGCGTAAAGCGGGCATGACTTGTGGTTACGCCAGCGGCTGGCAGGGTTGGATTCAAATCGAAAACTTCAGCGCCTGGCATGCACTGCCGGTTGCCACCAAAAACAACGGCTTTGACGGTACCGACGCGGTATTGGAATTCAACAAGCCGGTTCAGGTGCGCCACATCCAGATGCTGGAAGACATGAACAAGAAGGGTGATTTCACCTACTTCGGTCGTAAAGATGAATCCACCGCGAAGTTCTACAACGGCGACTGCGGCATCACCACGGCCTCATCCGGTTCACTGGCGGATATCAAGCATTACGCGAAATTCAACTTCGGCGTTGGCATGATGCCTTACGACTCAACTGTGCCTAACGCACCGCAGAACGCCATCATCGGCGGCGCAAGCCTGTGGGTGATGAAAGGCAAAGATGCCGACACCTATAAAGGCGTAGCAGAGTTCATGAAATTCCTGGCTCAGCCAGAAATCGCCGCAGAATGGCACCAGAAGACCGGTTACCTGCCAATCACCACTGCTGCATATGAGCTGACCAAGCAACAGGGCTTCTATGACAAGAACCCAGGCGCAGACATCGCCACGCGTCAGATGCTGAACAAAGATCCACTGCCGTTCACCAAAGGCATGCGTCTGGGCAACATGCCACAGATTCGTACCATCGTGGACGAGGAGCTGGAAGGCGTGTGGACTGGTAAACAGGCACCACAAGCTGCACTGGATAACGCAGTGAAGCGCGGAAATGAACTGCTGCGTCGTTTTGAACAGCAAGTGAAGTAATTCCGTTGTCTCGGGGCTGGCGCATGGCGTCAGCCCCGATTTCTCTTTTGGCGAGTCTGCTATGTCCTCATCACGCCCCGTTTTTCGCTCCCGTTTTTTGCCCTATTTGCTGGTGGCACCACAGCTGGTCATTACTGCTATTTTCTTCCTGTGGCCGGCCGGTGAAGCGCTGTGGTATTCGCTGCAAAGTATCGATCCCTTTGGTATTTCCAGCACCTTCGTCGGGCTGGATAACTTCAAACGCCTGTTCAGCGACAGCTATTACCTGGATTCTTTCTGGACCACCATCGAATTCAGCGCACTGGTTACGGTGTGCGGCATGACCTTCTCGCTGCTGCTGGCGGCGCTGGTCGACTACGTGGTGCGTCTGAAAAAACTGTACCAAACGCTATTGCTGCTGCCTTACGCCGTTGCGCCGGTCGTTGCGGCCGTGCTGTGGATGTTCCTGTTCAACCCTGGCCTCGGCCTGTTCAGCCATCTGCTGAACCAGATTGGCTATAACTGGAACTACGCGCAAAACAGCGGTCAGGCGATGTTCCTGATCGTGCTGGCATCCATCTGGCAGCAGATGAGCTACAACTTCCTGTTCTTCTTTGCCGCACTGCAGTCGATCCCCAAATCGCTGGTGGAAGCGGCGGCGATAGACGGTGCTGGACCGGTGCGCCGTTTCTTCAATCTGTCACTGCCGCTGATCACCCCGGTGAGTTTCTTCCTGCTGGTGGTCAACCTGGTATATGCCTTCTTCGACACCTTCCCGGTGATCGATGCCGCGACCGGCGGCGGTCCGGTGCAGGCCACTACCACGCTGATCTACAAAATTTATCGCGAAGGCTTTACCGGTCTGGATCTCTCGTCCTCTGCCGCGCAATCCGTGGTGCTGATGCTGCTGGTGATTGGCCTGACGATCCTGCAATTCCGCTTTGTCGAGCGTAAGGTGCAATACCAATGATTGAGAATCGACGCGGGCTGGACATCTTCAGCCATACCCTGCTGGTGCTCGGTGTCCTGACCATTCTGTTCCCGCTGTACGTGGCGATAGTCGCCGCCACGCTGGATAACGAAGCGGTGTATCAGGTGCCGATGACCTTAGTGCCCGGCACACATCTGTGGGACAACATTTCGCGCATCTGGACCCAGGGCGTCAACGGCAGCGGTCCGGCCTTTGGCATGATGATGCTCAACAGCCTGATCATGGCGCTCGGCATCACGGTGGGTAAAATCGCGGTGTCGATGCTCTCCGCGTTTGCGCTGGTGTGGTTCCGTTTCCCGTTGCGCTCGCTGTTCTTCTGGCTGATCTTCATCACCCTGATGCTGCCGGT
>NZ_JASEWO010000194.1:0-7704 GCF_030024295.1 Pantoea sp. Pa-EAmG | reverse complement strand
CAATAACCCCGTAAAACATTGCGTTAGGAGAGGTTGGTTGAGATTGTAGCTCTACATAAAGCTTTGCATTCAAGCAGCTGCTGAAGGCAAATAAAATAGTCATTAAAAAAGTATTTTTGGAAAAAATATGCATTGAATACTCATTAATAAAATTATTTTTTACAAATCACTGACGGATTCGCATTATTGCCAATCACATAACGCACATTCTGCAGACGATAAATCCAGCCGTAATTGACATGGCCGGGCGCCAGGCCGGCGGAGATATAGCGTTCAATATTTTGTGGTGAGGCGCGATTGGCAAGATTGTAGGAAATGGCAGTGGTTTCGCTGCGCAGCGCGGCGCCGGAGAAGCTGTGGCGCAGTTCAAAAGAGACATCAACCGGTTCGCGGCGCTGCAGTTGCTGTTGTGGCGAGTAATAACTGATCATGCCGCTGTAATTGCCGGTGGCCTGAAACAGACTGTTTTGCACTTTCCACTGCCCATGCGACACCACCAGCTGTCCCGCCTCTCTGGAAATCAGAATCGAATCCGCTTCACAATGAGGGATACGGCGCGACAGCTGATAAATCAGGATAGCCGCCAGTACCAGCGCCAGCATCAGTAATCCCCCCTGCAACACCCAGGTTACTCGGCGACGAAATATATGGCTGACCGACATAACGCATCCTTCTGCTCGATAGGGTTTTGACAGATAAACCAGCTGTAACGGTCAGCCAGCTTGGTGCGGTTGATATAGATGTGGCGTTCCTCTTCGGCCAGCTGGATAAAGCGCGCCATGCTGTCACTCACCAGCTGCAGGTTTTGATCGATCTCTTCACGTTCGGTGGCGCTGAAGTCGTCCTGGATATACCACTGCCGGCCCTGCACGTGGCGATAGGGTGCATAGGTCACAGTCACCACGTCGCGAATCTCCAGCACCTTAATACCGAGTAAGGCCAGCACCAGTAACAGCACTGCGCTGATCAACATGCCGATTAACACCAGTCCGGAACGGCTGCGTGGCACCGCCGCGGGCGTTTCCTCCGCCACGGTGGCGGTGGCTGGCGGCTGCACCATCACCGGCAGCGGCGCCGTGTGCACATGAGTGGTCACCAGCGGCTGAATACGTGCTTCCGATGCAATGCGCGCTTCTTCTACGGCTTCAGCCAGCGGTAAACAGGCTTCCACCCGCACCGACTCATGCAGCCGGTAGCCCTGACGATGAACGGTGACAAAGGTTTCTCCTTCCACCCGCAGTTGCAGAAACTGTTTGCGCAGCATCGATAGCATCTGGCGCAGCGAGTTTTCCGTCACGTGCACCCCCTGGCTACGCCAGCCTTCATCCAGCAGCGTTTCGTGGCTAATGACCTCACCCGGCTTTTGCAGAAACAGCGCCAGGCAGCGTGCGCTGCTCTGGTTGAGCAGCAGCTCGTTATCATGCCGATCGCGCAACAGGCGCCGATCCGGGTCAAACGTGATATGTTGATTTATCAACCACATAACAGGCACTCAGGGATAGTTCAGATAAAAAGTAGCAATCGCCGATACGTTGCCAGGCTCAATGGTGCGCTCGGCAATCGCGCTCGCCGAAGCCTGCAGCCAGGCACTGAACTGCAGCTGGTTGTCGCCCTGCTGCAGCGGAAAATGCATCACACCCCGGTTAATGGGCACCAGCTTTCCGTCCGCATCACTCAGGCCAATGGCCACGCCTTTGGCACCGGCATCACCGGCCAGCGCCAGCAGATCGGGCTGCTCGGCATCGGCAATACCGTTGAACACCAGCTCGACGTCTTTACCCAGTTCGGTATCACAACCGCTCAGACGCATCACCAGCGGACGCGCCGGCGTGCGCGGATTCTGATACAGCGATTTCGCGACGATATCGCCAAAGTTGAGTTCCAGCTGCTGCTGATCCGGTTCCAGCGAACAGGGTTCCGCCACCAGCGTGCCGTGCAGCTGCATCTCTATCGCCTGTGCCTGTGACACCAGCAGCCATCCCAGTACCAGCATTACGCCCGCTCTCATCGCCTCTCCTTACTGATATTCCAGCAGCAGCGCCGCGCTGGCGGTGAACTCCCCACCCTCCAGCGTCACGCCCGGCTGCTGTACCGGCACCGCGCCGAGATCGAGTGTGCCGGGGAAAACAATCGGCAACGTGCTGTTGACCGCCAGCGGCTTGCTGGCCAGATAAAAGCGAATACCCAGCGCACTCACACTGCTGAGCAGCGCGCTGCTGTCGAAACCGGAAGCGGTACCGGTCAGACGCACCTGCAATGCCGCACCCGGATCCTCAATGCACTTGACCGGTATCGCCTTACGCTGCAGATAGTTGACGCCATCGATCTTTTTCACGCTCAGCGCATCGCCAAACTCAATCATCAGGCTCTGGTTGTCATTCAGCGTGCAGGGCGGATTCTCAATCAGCGTACCGTGCAGGCGCAGCTCCACCGCATGCAGCGGCCAGCAGATGCACAGCAGCAGGCTACCGATCAGCAGCCTGCTGTAATACTTCATCAACGGAACAAGTCGATGCTTAGTCATAGTTCACCTGTAACTGACCGCTGGCTGACCAGGCACCCGGCTGCAGCGGCAGCGCGGTGCGTTCCTCTACCGTCAGCCAGCTCAGCACATTGCTGCCGGCGCTGAGCGGCACGCGCAGATTGCGGAAGGTGGGCGGCAGCGGCTGATGGTTCTCATCAAACAATTGCAGGCCCACGCCGTCAGAGCCCTGTACGCGAATCAGCTGCGGGTCGGCCAGACTTTGCGGGGCAAAAAAGTCGATGCTGATGGACGGCACATGTTGCAGCCATAGCGGATCGGCGACATTGCGGATACTGTACGGACAGTCCTGCAAATGCAGCGTTAACGCCTGCTTCATCACCTGCTCGCCGACCTGTTGCAGCGCGGCGGTCGGCGTGGTATCGAGGCCAGCCGCCTGATCATTGTTACCGACGTCAAGCCAGCATGGACTCTCCTGCAGCGCGCCATACACATGCACCACGCCGTTGGTTGCTGCCTGCAAAGTCAGGCTCAACAGCGTCAGCACCAGCAACAGCACACGCATCGCTTACTGCTCCACCTTGTTACTGACGACGCTGCAGCTGTCGCCGGCACACTTCAGCGCCAGCGTTGGACGGCCGCCGTAGTCGTTGATGTAGGTTAATAGCGGCGCGCTGCCCAGTTCTGCTGCGTTCACGCCCAGATCGATACTGGTTTTTGGCGCGACCATGACCGGTTCAAAGCTCTTCTTCAGCGACTGGCCTTTCGCTGGCTGTGCATCCACCAGCGTAATGAAGTAAGGCGTGGGATTATTCAGCTGGTAGCGTGCACCCTTGCGCGTCAGCGTCAGTTTTTCCTGCCATGGCGTCACCACTGACGGATTGCTCACCACGATCGCTTCCGGGCGATAGAACAGCTTGATACGCGTCTGCAACGCGATTTGCAGCACGTTGCTCTTCTCGCTGCGCGGCGGGATTTCACGCATGCTGAAATAGAACACCGATTCACGATCCTGTGGCAGCGCCTTGATGGCGGGCAGCGCCTGCACTTTCACCACGCTGCGTTCGCCCGGTTCGACGCGCTGCACCGGCGGCAGCAGCACCAGCGGTGACGTAATTTTTTTACCGCTGCTGTCTTCAATCCAGCCCTGCGCCAGATAAGGCAGCTGCTTGTTTTCATTGCTGATATTCAGTGAGACGTTTTTTTCGTTACCGTTAAAAATGACCCGGGTGCGATCAAGCGCAATCGCCGCGTGAGCCTGCAGCGATAGCGTCAGCGTGGAGAGCAGCAAGGCGCCACTCAGCGTTTTTACCAGCATGATTAACTCTTTCCTTACGTTGAAGAAGCAGGCGCGGCGCGGCGCGTGCAAAGTAATAACAAGTTCTGTCCTTCGTCGAGCAACTGCTGCGGCAGAGGATCGGGTAATGCCAGCTGACACTGGGTTTCGCCGTTCCAGCGCACATCCATGCTGGCACCGGCCTCAATGCCACTCAGCCACACCAGGCCGTCATCATCCAGAATGCCTACTTCGCGTCCGTTACTCTGGACGCTGGCCCCAAAGGGCGGCCAGCTGCCATCTGCCAGCCGGATGGCGGCCATGGCTTTAATGCCTTTAATCACGCCGAAACGCCGGTAACCGATGGCGCCTTCGGTCAGGGTGATCTGGGTTACCGGGCGCGACGCTTCCACGTTGTCGGCCAGTCCGGTGACATCAATACTGGCGGTGTTGCGGTAGTAGCTGTTCACATCCGAAATCACCGCTTTGCCAAAGAAATTGGTATACGTGTTACTGCCGCCACCGTTGACCGGCACGCCGGACACGCCATCGGTATCGACCATCAGACGCGTGCTGCCGGGCATGCCCAGCCGATGCAGCGCCGCGCCCTGCGGCGTGAGCGTTAAACCGCCCTGCAGTGACAGACTGGCGCTGCGGTATTGACCCTGCTGCGCGCTGGCGCTGGCCGTCATGCTGGTCAGACTGCCCTGATGACTGTAAAACCCGCTGAACGACTGACGGCGATCGTTATTGAGGCCGACGCTCAGGCTGTAACTGTTGTTACTGTCCAGCCGGTCATAAAAACTGGCCGAGTGGGTGGTTTGCTTACCGCTGGTTTGCTGGCTGTAGCTCAGGCTACTGTCACCGCCAATCGGCATACTGAAGTTGAGGTAAACGCTGTCATCGTTTTTGCCGTTATATTGCGTCCGGTTGAGCGACAGACTTAAACTCAGATTCTTAAACCGGCCGACATCAAAGTAGCGCGAGGTGGAAAAGCTCCAGCGATCCAGCGGGGCACGATCCCAATAGGTCTGATGGCTGTAGCTGAGGTAACTACTCAGGTTCAGGCTGCGAAAGTGCTTGTTGAGCGTAATGGTGTAGAGCTCTTTGCTGTTAGAAACCTGCTGGTTGCGATAACGCGCGTCGAGATACTGCGGCAGACTCATAAAGTTGCGCTGCGAAAAGCGGTAGCCGGCAAACGTCACCTGACCATCAAGTTCCTCGAAGCGTTTGGAATAGCTCAGGCGATAAGAGCCGCCGCTTTTGTTGCCCTGCTGCGGCAAGCCAGCCTGAGACTGGGTGGCATCAAACGAAATGGCGCCCAGCAACAGCAGATCGCGTCCCAGACCCATCGATAACGCTTTGTAATTGCCTGCGGCCAGCCCGCCGCCGTACATCGACCAGCCGTTACTGATCCCCCAGGAGAATTCGCCGGTGGCAAACGTAGGGCCCTGCGTTTTGTGCTCTTCGCTGCCCGGTTTGCCGCTGGCGAATTTGTAACGCACGCGGCCCGGACGGGTCAGATACGGGATGGTGGCGGTATCGACGCTAAAGGTCTGCACGCTGCCGTCCTGCTCCTCGACGCGCACGTCAAGCTGGCCGGAGACGGCATCATTGAGATCCTGAATACGAAATGGACCGGCAGCCACCTGCGATTCATAAATCACCCGTCCCTGCTGGCTAATGGTGACTTTGGCGTTGGTTTTGGCGATACCGGTTACTTCCGGCGCATAGCCACGCAGGTTGGGCGGCAGCATGTTGTCATCGCTGGTGATCGCCGCACCAAGATAGCGAAAGCTGTCAAACATGCCGGAATCGAGATAGTTCTCGCCCAGCGTGGCTTTCGCCTGGAGAGAAGGCAGCGGCCGATAGGCGTAAAAGCGTGTCCAGGTGAATTCCTGACGATGGCTGCCCGTGCCACGATTTTGCTGCATCTGCCAGTCCGCACGCAGGCGCCAGGCACCGGCGTTAACGCCACCGGTGCCGTTGCCGCTCACACTCTGGCTTTTAGCGCCGTATTGCGCACGCGTAGTGGAGGCAAACAGGTTGTAATCCATTAACAGGCCCGGGACGCCGTTATCCCAGCGAGACGGCGGTTCCCAGTTGGCGGCGCTGTACTCCAGCCATGCCTGTGGAATGGTGATGTTGAGGCGAGATTCACCCAGATTGCCGCGCACCTGCATACCGGAGATGGAATCCACCGCCAGACACTGGCCGTCCTGCAGCCACGACGCGTTTTTCAGCACTTCCGGTTTCAGCGCCAGTTTATCCACCATTTCGGGTGTCAGGCAGGGCAGACTTTCATTCGGCGCGTTTTCGGGCGCGTAGTAGCGCACCAGCATTTCCGGAATCTGTGTCTGGTTGACGCGCAGCTCCATCATGTATTCGCCCGGCATGATGTAGCCAGCCTGAGCAAACTGCGACAGATCGATGTTTTGCCGATCGTTGAGATCAAGGATATCGGTGTTGAATGAGACCGCACCGGCAGCGAAGAGCGGAGCACTGTAGCCGAGGGCTAACATTAACGCCACGCTGAGCGGCGTCAGCCTGATACGCTGCCTGCGCGCACATGAGGCTGGCGCAGTTAATGAAGCCTTTTTCATGGCAAGCGGTGTCCGTAAACCGTGAAAGATCAGTTGTAATTAATGTGAAAACGAATCGCGGCGGCGTAACTCCCGCTGTGCAGTTGCTGCTGGTTGCTGACCAGCGTGAGCCGATAACGCAGGTCGTGCTGCTGCGTCAGATGCTGATCGATCGGCTGCGCCTCACCGGGAGCAATGGTGTTGCCCTGCGTATCCGTAATCATCAGCTCTACCCCTTTGGCATCGCCATACACAGCAAAACGC
Organism: Pantoea sp. Pa-EAmG; assembly: GCF_030024295.1. Classification (NCBI taxonomy): domain Bacteria; kingdom Pseudomonadati; phylum Pseudomonadota; class Gammaproteobacteria; order Enterobacterales; family Erwiniaceae; genus Pantoea; species Pantoea sp. Pa-EAmG. Next base: position 1,100 of record NZ_JASEWO010000194.1, on the reverse strand, counting down.
TGCTGACCCGGCGGGCCATCGTGGTCAAAGGTGATAGAAAAGGTGCGTGCCACGCCTCCCGACGCGCTGTACTCCACCGGACAATTCACCAGCTGGATAGAGAAGGGAAAACCCGGCCCTTTACCGTCACGTTGCAGGCGCGCCAGCGGCAGCACCCCCATCGCGATGGTTTGTTCAGCATCATCGGCCTTAATGGCGCAGGCACCCTGATGAATGGCGCCGCGTAACGCAACGCGGCCGCGGTCGATCAACTGTTCGGCGCGGCAGTCATTGATGAAAAGCACCGATGCCGAAACTATCGCCGCAGGCATAAAACGACTCATCGCCGCAGTTCCTTAAGCGAAAAGATAGAGTGGCGGGCAAGGAAGCCCGCCAGTCTCTGACCATTACTGATAGTTCAGTGCGAAGTCAGCCACGCTCTGGAATTCGCCCGGGACGATAGTCTCAGAAGCGCCGCCACCCTGCAGGAAGGCTGCGAAGGAGAGCTGGTTGTTGCCGTCCATCAGTTTTTGCGCTGGTGTTGCGGTACCCAGTTCAATTTCGGTATCGCCGAAGTTGATGCCGATCGCCGCGCCTGATGCAGTACCGGTGATGGCCAGTTTGCCCGGGATAACCTGAGAGCCAGTACCGGCAAAGGTCACGGTCACTTCTTTCTTCGTTGCGGTGTCGCAGTTTTCCAGTTTGATCTGGAATGGACGCGGTGTAGAACGGCCACCGTCTTTCAGCGCCAGGTTGGAAATCTGACCCAGCTCAACCGTCTGGTCGACTGAACCCGGTTCGATGGAGCATGGCGCATCAACAATCGCACCTTTAAACGTCACAGTACCGTTACCTTCACCTGCTGCCATCGCAGAACCCGCCACCAGAGACATAGACAGACCTAAAGCCACAACGATTTTGTTCATGTTCATTTGCTGATTTCCATTTAGGTGAATAAAACAAGGAGCGCGTTCTGCGTCGGTCTTATTCAATTTGCTGTGTATAGAAAAATTTAATTACTTATATTTTTCCTGATGGCCGCCCACATCATTTTTGTGGTTGTCGTCCTCAAGTGGTGCCAACGATAGAGATCAATTTTGCCCTGCGCAACGGTATTTTCG
>NZ_JASEWO010000193.1:0-7716 GCF_030024295.1 Pantoea sp. Pa-EAmG | reverse complement strand
AGTACTCGGCTACGAACCGAGCGGTCGGAGGTTCGAATCCTCCTGGATGCACCATCTTCTCCGAGATGGAAAGTGCCTCAGTGTGTCATGATGCGATAATCGTTCAGGACGTGCTAAGGAGGATAACGTTGCTTCAGCAACGGCCCGCAGGGTGAGGCGCCAGCCGAATCATCCTCCTGGATGCACCATCAAATAAAAAGCAAACTGCCCTTGTGCGCTGTTCCGCTTGATTCCTGACCCGATTCAACATCCGCATTCCGAAAGATTTTCTCACGCGCCGTCTCCATCAAAAAATCACTGCATTTACCGCCATTTATCGCCGGTCGCGCGCTCTGACCTTATTCTGAAAACGAAAATTGCTAATGCTTTCAAAGCATTTGCGGTTAAGCCTGCCTGGCGACAACCTGAGCGCATTACGCTAAAGTAATGGCTCATTTTGTGGTGTTAATGGAGTCACAATGTACGACCACTATGACGCCCTGATTTTCGATATGGACGGCACCATTCTTGATACCGAGCCGACACATCGAAAAGCCTGGCAGCAGGTGCTGAGCCGCTATGGTTTCACCATGGACGAAGCAAAGATGGTGGCATTCAACGGGGCACCCACCTGGCAACTGGCCCGCTACATTCTGGAACAGAATCAGGCGCAGCACGATCCGCATCAGCTGGCGGCAGAGAAAACGGCGGCATTGAAAGCGATGCTGCTGGAAGACGTGCGTCCGCTGCCACTGATGCAGGTGGTCAAAGCCTATCACGGTCGCCGTCCGATGGCGGTTGGCACCGGCAGCGAACACAGCTTAGCCAAAGCGCTGCTGGAAGCGCTCAACGTTTATCATCTGTTTGATGCGGTAGTCGGCGCGGACGATGTCCAGCGTCATAAGCCGCAGCCTGATACCTTCTTACGCTGTGCAGAGCTGATGGGCGTTGCGCCTGCGCGCTGCGTGGTATTCGAGGATGCTGACTTTGGCGTGCAGGCAGCTAAAGCGGCGGGCATGGATGTGGTTGATGTCCGTTTACTGTGAATGAATTTCTGACGTATGGATCGTTATTCGGCAGTAGCTTTCTGAGTGCAACGCTGCTTCCGGGCAGCTCAGAAGCGGTGCTGATTGCGTTATTGATCGCCCAGAAAGGGTCGGTCTATGGATTGTTACTGGCTGCATCAGTGGGAAACACGCTGGGCGGCCTGACCAACATTCTTCTTGGTCGCCTGATGCCAGCAACAGGGCAGGGGCGATGGCACGACACAGCAATGACGTGGCTACAACGATGGGGACCCGCAGCGCTGCTGTTTAGCTGGCTGCCAGTGGTGGGCGATTTACTCTGCGTGCTCGCAGGGTGGTTGCGCTTCTCCTGGCTGCCCTGCGTGCTGTTTCTCGCCCTGGGTAAAACGCTGCGTTATATCGTTATCGCGACCGCCACTTTACAAGGTATGCAATGGTGGCATTGATTCGCACAGATTCGAGGCTACGGTTAACATTATGCTGAACAAAAATAAATTATTCGCACAGCGGGAGGTTAATGTGATCCCGGACGTATCAAAAGCGCTCTCCTGGCTGGAAGCGCATCCCGACGCGTTAAAGGGTATCGGCCGTGGCATTGAACGTGAAACACTCCGCGTCCAGCCGAATGGTCATCTGGCTACTACTGGCCACCCTGAATCGCTGGGTTCAGCGCTGAAGCACGACTGGATTACCACCGATTTTGCTGAAACGCTGCTGGAGTTCATCACCCCGGTGGATCAGAACATCGATCGCTCCCTGGCATTTCTGCGCGACATCCACCGTCACGTGGCGCGCGAGCTGGGCGACGAGCGCATGTGGCCGTTCAGTATGCCGGGCTATGTTGAAGATGTGGACAACATTGAGCTGGCGCAGTACGGCAGCTCCAATATCGGCAAAATGAAAACCCTGTATCGTCAGGGGCTGAAAAACCGCTACAGCGCGCTGATGCAGATTATTTCTGGCGTGCACTATAACTTCTCGCTGCCGCTGTCGTTCTGGCAGGAGTGGGCGGATGTCAAAGACGCGGAGAGCGGCAAAGAGACCATCTCGGCCGGCTATCTGCGCCTGATTCGCAACTACTATCGCTACGGCTGGGTGATTCCTTATCTGTTTGGCGCTTCGCCAGCCATCTGCTCTTCCTTCCTGCAGGGACGGGAAAGTAAGCTGCCGTTCGAAACCAACGGCGATGGGACGTTGTGGCTGCCGTATGCCACTTCGCTGCGCCTGAGTGATTTGGGCTACACCAATAAATCACAAAGCGGGCTGGGTATTACTTTCAACTCGCTGGAAGGGTATGTCGCTGCGCTGAAAGCGGCGATCAAAACGCCGTCTGCCGAATATGCGGCGATGGGCACCAAAGACGCGGAAGGCAACTGGCTGCAGCTCAATACCAACGTGCTGCAAATCGAGAACGAACTGTACGCACCGATTCGTCCGAAACGCGTGACCCGCTCGGGTGAGGCGCCGTCCGATGCGCTGCTGCGCGGCGGCATTGAGTACATTGAAGTGCGTTCGCTGGACATCAACCCGTTCTCTGCCATCGGTGTGGACGCCGATCAGGCGCGCTTCCTCGATCTGTTCCTGATTTGGTGTACGCTGGCCGATGCGCCGGAGATGAGCGCAGATGAGCTGCTGTGCAGCCGGAAAAACTGGAACCGCGTGGTGCTGGAAGGGCGCAAGCCGGGTCAGGTGATCGGCGTGGGCTGCAGTGATACGGAACATCTGCTGGTTGATGTCGGTAAAGCGCTGTTTGCCGATCTGCGCCGGGTGGCTGAAGTGCTGGATAGCAACGACGGCAGCACGCAATATCAACAGGTTTGCGTTCAACTGGTAGCGTCGTTTGACGATCCTGAGCTAACCTATTCGGCGCGCATTCTGCAAGCCATTAAAGAGCAGGGGCTGACCGGAGCCGGCGTGGCGCTGGCCGAGCAGTATCGTCATCTGCTGTGCGAAGAGCCGCTGGAAATTCTCACCGAAGCCGATTTTAGCCGTCAGGCGCAGGAGTCAGTGCTGAAACAGCAGCAGCTGGAGCAGAGTGATACACTGGATTTTGCCAGCTATCTGGCAGGTCGCGAAGGCTAGAAAAGAAAATGGCCACATCACTGTGGCCTAAATTAACATCTCTGTTGTCAGGGATGATGATAACAAATGCGCGTCTTTCATATATTCAGACGTTGGGCGAACGGAAAAGTTTCATCGTTTTAAAAAAAATCTCAAAACAGGAGGTGACGTATGCCACTACTGGATAGTTTTACTGTTGATCACACCATCATGGGCGCGCCAGCGGTACGCGTGGCGAAGACCATGAACACTCCGCATGGCGATACCATCACCGTTTTCGATCTGCGTTTCTGCCGTCCGAACATCGACATCCTGACCGAACGCGGCATCCACACGCTGGAGCACCTGTTCGCGGGCTTCATGCGTAACCACCTCAACGGTGACGGCGTGGAAATCGTCGATATCTCACCGATGGGCTGCCGCACCGGCTTCTACATGAGCCTGATTGGTACGCCAGACGAGCAGCGCGTGGCAAAAGCGTGGAAAGGCGCGATGGAAGATGTGCTGAAGGTAAAAGATCAGAACCAGATTCCGGAACTGAACGAATACCAGTGCGGCAGCTACAAGCTGCACTCGCTGGACGAAGCGCAGCAGATTGCGCGCAACGTGCTGGCGCACGACATTGGCGTTAACCGCAATGAAGATCTGAAGCTGCCGGCAGAAAAGCTGAAAGAGCTGCAACTCTAGTTGCCGCTTCTGCCATAAAAAACGCCGCGATTATCGCGGCGTTTTGTTTTTGTCGTCTCAGGAACCGATGGACGCTTTCAGCGGCTGATGCGGCGTAATGCGCACCTGCTTCACCATGTTGTCCTGCACATCAAGAATATCAATGTCGTAATGGCCAACCTGTACTTGCGTGTCCATCTGCGGGATCTCTTCCAGCGCTTCCAGCAGCATACCGTTGATGGTGCGCGCTTCCTCTTCCGGCAGCGTCCAGTTGAAGGCCTTATTGATTTCCCGCACGTTGGCGCTGCCTTCAATCAGCACCGAACCGTCGTTTTGCGGCATCACTTCTTCGGCCAGTGACGGTGACATAGAGGTGGTGAAGTCGCCGACGATCTCTTCCAGAATATCTTCGATGGTAACCAGTCCTTTGATGTCGCCGTACTCATCGATCACCAGCCCCACTTTCTTCTTATTGCGCTGGAATTTTACCAGCTGCACGTTAAGAGGCGTACCTTCCGGCACGTAGTAGATTTCATCGGCAGCGCGCAGCAGTCGCTCTTTATTGAACTCTTTTTTCTCGGCCATCATGCGCCACGCTTCGCGCACGCGCAGCATGCCGACGCTATCGTCCAGTGAGTCGCGGAACAGCACAATACGGCCATGCGGTGAGTTGCTTAGCTGACGCTCGATCGACTTCCACTCATCGTTGATATTGATGCCGACGATCTCATTGCGCGGCACCATGATGTCGTCAACGTTGACCTTCTCAAGGTCCAGTACCGACAGCAGCATGTCCTGGTTGCGGCGCGACATCAGCGAGCGGGATTCATACACGATGGTGCGCAGCTCTTCTTTGCTGAGGGCGGAGTTAATCGACCCTTCGGTCTTAATGCCCACCATGCGCATCAGAATGCGGGTAATGGTATTGAGCAGCCACACCAGCGGCAGCATCACGTACTGCAGCGGCGCCAGCAGAAAACTGCTGGGATACGCGACTTTTTCCGGATAGAGCGCCGCGACGGTTTTAGGCAGCACTTCGGCAAACACCAGCACCACGAAGGTCAGCACGCCAGTGGCGATGGCTACGCCGGCATCGCCGTACAGGCGCATACCGACAATGGTGCCGAGCGCTGAGGCGAGGATATTCACGAGGTTGTTGCCGATCAGCACCAGGCTAATCAGACGATCGGGGCGACGCAGCAGTTTCTCAACGCGACGCGCGCTGCGGTTGCCGCTTTTGGCTTTGTGGCGCAGTTTGTAGCGGTTGAGCGTCATCATGCCGGTCTCTGAACCCGAGAAGTAGGCCGAGACCAGCACCATAATGATCAGCGTGATAATGAGCGTGGTGGTTGAAACATGTTCCAACGCAAAAATTCCTTTAGTGAGAGGTGAGCAGGTGCTGCAGAACGCGGCTGCCGAAATAGGCCATGGTCAGCAGCAGCGCACCGCCGCAGTTGAACCACACCACACGGCGACCGCGCCAGCCTTCATGATAGTGGCCCCACAGCAGCACGATGTAGACAAACCAGGCGATAATCGACAGCACCGCTTTATCAATGTTTTCCGGGCTGAACAGGTTATTCATAAAGAACAGGCCGGTGCACAACACCAGCGTCAGCAATACCACGCCAATCTGCGTGATATGGAACATCTTACGCTCAATGCTGAGCAGCGGCGGCATATCCTGGGTGAACGTCAGCTTTTTGTTCTTTAACTGATAGTCGATCCACGCCAGCTGCAGCGCATACAGCGCCGCGATGATCAGCGTGGCATAGGCAAACAGCGACAGACCGATGTGCACCATCATGCCTGGCGTGGTCTCAAGATGGGTGATAAAGGCGTTTGGCACAAAGGTGGCGAAGGCCAGATTGATCAGCGCAAAACTGTAAACAATTGGCAGCAGCAGCCAGCCGCGATTGCGCGACGCAACGATAGTCATGATGGCACAGATCAGCAAACTGACCAGCGAACCAATATTCAGCAGGCTAAGGTTTTGTCCATTATCGACGGCAAATATGCGTTGCTGCAGCGCTACCGCATGGGCAATCAGCGCCACGCAGGCGGATAGCACGGCAAAACGCCGCCAGCCGCTGTTGCGTTTCAGCAGGCTCGGAATGATCAATGCAAGACTGAGAGAGTAGGCGAACAGCGCCACGATCGCGAAAACGAACATAGATCCTTTCAGGTGTCGGTCAGATAAGGAAAAAAGCAGTATAGCGCCAGCGGCAGCAGGCTCCAAACGATCTCACGGTCAATTGCAGAGATCGGCCTGGCTTCGTGTTATAATCCGCCGCATTGTGTCGCCCTGGCGGCCTCGCTACGCTATTAAGTGAGAGAGCATGTTTGATAATTTAACCGATCGTTTGTCGCAAACCCTGCGCAATATCAGTGGCCGCGGAAGGCTGACCGAAGACAACATCAAAGATACGCTGCGCGAAGTGCGTATGGCGCTGCTGGAGGCCGACGTTGCGCTGCCGGTAGTGCGCGATTTCATCAACCGCGTGAAAGAAGCCGCGGTAGGTCAGGATGTAAACAAAAGCCTGACGCCGGGTCAGGAGTTTATCAAAATCGTGCGCAACGAACTGGTTGCGGCGATGGGGGCCGAAAATAACGCGCTGAACCTTAATGCTCAGCCGCCGGCCGTGGTGCTGATGGCGGGCCTGCAGGGTGCCGGTAAAACCACCAGCGTCGGTAAGCTCGGTAAATTCCTGCGCGAAAAGCACAAGAAAAAGGTGCTGGTGGTGTCTGCGGACGTCTACCGCCCGGCGGCGATCAAACAGCTGGAAACCCTGGCGCAGCAGGTCGGTGTGGATTTCTGTCCGTCCGACCTCAGCCAGAAGCCGGTGGATATCGTTAACAACGCGCTGAAAGAAGCCCGTCTGCAGTTCTACGATGTGCTGCTGGTGGATACCGCCGGTCGTCTGCACGTTGACGAAGCGATGATGGATGAGATCAAGCAGGTGCATGCCGCGATCAATCCGGTTGAAACGCTGTTTGTTGTCGATGCCATGACTGGTCAGGATGCCGCCAATACCGCCAAAGCGTTCAACGAAGCGCTGCCGCTTACCGGTGTGATCCTGACCAAAGTTGACGGCGATGCGCGCGGCGGTGCGGCGCTGTCGATTCGTCACATCACCGGCAAACCGATTAAATTCATGGGGATGGGCGAGAAGACCGATGCGCTGGAAGCGTTCTATCCGGACCGTATCGCATCGCGCATTCTCGGCATGGGCGACGTGCTGTCGCTGATTGAAGATATCGAGAGCAAAGTTGACCGCGAGCAGGCGGAAAAGCTGGCGAAGAAGCTGAAAACCGGCGACGGCTTTGATCTCAACGACTTCCTGGAGCAGCTTAAGCAGATGCGCAACATGGGCGGCATGGCCAGCCTGATGGGCAAACTGCCGGGCATGGGTCAGCTGCCGGATAACGTTAAATCGCAGATGGATGACAAAGTGCTGGTGCGCATGGAAGCCATCATCAATTCGATGACGCGCAAAGAGCGTGAGAAGCCAGAGATCATCAAAGGTTCGCGCAAGCGCCGTATCGCTACCGGTTCCGGTATGCAGGTGCAAGACGTCAACCGGCTGCTGAAGCAGTTTGATGATATGCAGCGCATGATGAAGAAAATGAAGAAGGGCGGCATGGCCAAAATGATGCGTGGCATGAAAGGTATGATGCCGCCAGGATTCCCCGGCCGCTAAGGCGACAGAGCCCGAACCAGAAAATTAAGTCACTCAGGTTGCTTTTTGCGCCAAAATGAGTAAAATTTTCGGGCTTTTTATATTGCACCCGGGCCCCGTTCCTCGATGGGGCCCGGTTGTTTTATTAACTAAAGAGGATGTTATGGTAACCATTCGTTTGGCACGTCACGGCGCTAAAAAGCGTCCGTTCTATCAGGTCGTCGTCACTGACAGCCGCAATGCTCGCAACGGTCGTTTCATCGAGCGCGTAGGTTTCTTCAACCCGATCGCTTCTGGTCAGGCTG
>NZ_JASEWO010000021.1:0-37463 GCF_030024295.1 Pantoea sp. Pa-EAmG | reverse complement strand
CATTATCCTCTTCGCCCTGGTGGAAACCAGTAATGAATCTCTGACAGCTTGTTCTGACAGGGGTTTTCAGGATTGTTCTGTAACGCTGAGACCAGCACCCACAGCAAAAAATGGGCGAAAAGCCGCAGGCGCGCCACAGATGACAGGAATAAAACGAAAAGCTCTGGAAATAACTGGATCGAAAGCGATCAAAAAGGGCACCGCGTCAGGTGCCCATTATGATGCCGGAGAGAAAACTAACGGCGCAGGGTATCGTCGCCCCAGCCAATCCATTTGTAGGTGGTGAGCGCTTCGAGGCCCATCGGACCGCGCGCATGCAGTTTCTGCGTACTGACCGCCACTTCAGCGCCGAGACCAAACTGGCCGCCGTCGGTAAAGCGGGTGCTGGCGTTGACGTACACTGCCGATGAGTCGACCTGATTCACGAAGCGATTGGCGTTGCCAATACTGCGCGTCAGAATGCCGTCGGAGTGCTGGGTGCCGTGCGCGCGGATGTGCGCGACCGCTTCATCGAGGTCCGCCACCAGCTTGACGTTCAGATCGTTCGACAGCCACTCATCGTCGTATTGGTGCATCTGCACCGCCACCACGCTGGCCGGCCCCTGCTGCAGCAGCGCCAGCGCGTTTTCGTCGGCGTGCAGCGCAATGTTCTCCTGCGCCATACGCTGCAGAAACGCCGGAATGAAACGCTCAGCCTGACCGCGATGAATCAGCAGGGTTTCCAGCGAGTTACAGGCGCTGGGACGCTGCTTCTTGGCGTTAACAATCACCTCCAGCGCGGCGTCCGTCTCCATGGTTTCGTCGAGATAGAGATGGCACACGCCGATACCGCCGGTGATCACCGGAATGGTGGAATTTTCGCGGCACAGCTTGTGCAGCCCGGCGCCGCCACGCGGGATCAGCATGTCAACGTAGCGATCCAGCTTCAGCAGCTGATTCACCAGTTCGCGATCCGGGTTCTCAATCGCCTGTAACGCTGCTGCCGGTAAACCATGCTCGATGAGCGCGTTCTGGATCACCCGCACCGTGGCGGCGTTGGTGCGCCAGGTCTCTTTGCCGCCGCGCAGAATCGCCGCGTTGCCGGTTTTCAGGCACAGTGACGCCACATCGACCGTGACGTTCGGGCGCGCTTCGTAGATCACCCCGATCACGCCGAGCGGCACGCGACGTCGTTCAATGCGCAGGCCGCTGTCAAGCAGCCCGCCGTCGGTCAGCTGGCCAACCGGATCGGCCAGACGGCACACCTGGCGCACGTCATCCGCGATGCCTTTCAGGCGCTGCGGGTTGAGCGTCAAACGATCGAGCAGCGCCGCACTCATGCCGTTAGTGCGCGCATCAGCCAGATCCTGCTGGTTAGCCGCCAGAATGTCGGCGCTTTCCGCTTCCAGCCGATCGGCGATGGTCAGCAGTACCTGATTTTTTTGTTCGGTGGAGAGCTCCGCCAGTTTGTACGACGCCTCACGCGCCGCTTTACCCATCTGTTCTAACATCATCCGCTCCTTAACTGACGATCATATCGTCGCGGTGCACCGCAACCGGGCCATATTCGTAACCGAGGATCTCACCAATCTCCTGACTGTGATGACCGGCGATCATGCGCATCGCATCGCTGTTGTAGCGCGTGACGCCGTGGGCGATATCGCGCCCCTGCAGGTTACGAATGCGGATCACTTCGCCGCGCGAGAAATTGCCCTGCACGTCACGGACGCCTTTCGGCAGCAGCGAACTGCCGCGCTCCAGCACCGCCGCCAGCGCGCCGTCGTCTATGGTGATCTCGCCCGCCGGTGGCGCGCCGAAGATCCAGCGCTTGCGGTTTTCCAGCGGTGACTGCTGCGCGTGGAAGCGCGTCCCCACTGGTTTGCCGTGCAGCACATCCCCGATCACATCCGCGCGGCTGCCGGCCGCAATGATCACGTCAATGCCGGCGCGACAGGCAACATCCGCCGCCTGCAGTTTGGTGGCCATGCCGCCGGTGCCGAGACCGGAGACGCTGCCGCCAGCCAGCGTGCGCAGCGCATCATCAATCTGATGCACATCGCTGATCAGTTCTGCTTCGGGATTGGTACGCGGATCGGCGGTAAACAGGCCAGGCTGATCGGTCAGCAGCAGCAGTTTATCGGCACCGCCGAGCATCGCCGCCAGCGCGGACAGGTTGTCATTGTCGCCAACCTTGATTTCCGCGGTTGCCACCGCGTCGTTCTCGTTAATGACCGGCACGATATGGTTGTCGAGCAGCGCGCGCAGCATATCGCGCGCGTAGAGGAAACGTTCACGGTCTTCCATGTCGGCGCGCGTCAGCAGCATCTGCCCGATATGGATACCGTAGATGGAGAACAGCTGCTCCCATAGCTGGATTAAACGGCTCTGCCCCACCGCAGCCAGCAGCTGCTTTGAGGCGATGGTCGGTGGCAGTTCCGGGTAACCAAGGTGTTCGCGACCGGCGGCAATCGCGCCTGAGGTGACGATGATAATGCGATGACCGGCGGCGTGCAGTTGTGCACACTGCCGAACCAGCTCCACCATATGCGCCCGGTTCAGCCGGCGCGATCCGCCGGTGAGGACGCTGGTACCCAATTTGACCACCAGGGTCTGACTGCCACTCATGTTTTTCCTGCCATGTAAGAAAAAAATCTGCGAAGGGACGTTTTAACAGGAGTCAGCAAGGAAGCCAACAGCGGCAAGGGGAAAAGCACAAAAAACGCCTGACAAGCGGGTAGACCAAAAGTTCGCGATTAACAAGAAATCAGAAAAAATGTCATAAAACCTTCATTGCCAGTCGGTAAAACGTCCCGTGTTTTACAAACCTTTTCACGGGTACAACAAATTTTACTCATTGGGATTGATAGCAAAATGAAGAAAAGCACATTGGCACTCATCGTTTCCGCGCTGGCTCTGGCCTCAACCGCACAAGCCGCAGAAGTTTATAACAAAGACGGTAACAAACTGGATCTGTACGGTCGTGTGAAAGGCATGCACTACTTCAGCGACAACGCAGCCGCTGACGGCGACAAAACTTACATCCGTCTGGGCTTCAAAGGGCAGACGCAGATTAACGACCTGATGACCGGCTACGGTCAGTGGGAATATCAGTTCCAGGGTAACCGCGCAGAAACCAACACCGACGCTAACATCGGTAACAAAACCCGTCTGGGCTTTGCCGGTCTGAAGTTTGGTAACTACGGCTCTGTTGATTACGGTCGTAACTACGGCGTGGTTTACGATGTGCTGGCATGGACCGACGTGCTGCCAGAATTCGGTGGCGACAGCGCCTACACCGACACCTACATGCTGGGCCGTACTTCTGGCGTCGCCACTTACCGCAACAGCAATTTCTTCGGTCTGGTGGATGGCCTGCGTTTCGCGGTGCAGTATCAGGGCAAGAACGATTCCACCAGCGCCAACGGCCGTTCAGAGATTCCTAAGCAGAACGGCGACGGTTACGGTGCGTCACTGGGTTACACCCTCGGCGATAGCGGTGTCAGCCTGATGAGTGCGATCTCCTCTGCTGACCGGACCAACTCGCAGGACGTGGCGACCCGTCTGGGCCGTGGTGACAAAGCGGAAGCCTGGGGCGCGGGCATCAAATATGACGCGAACAGCATCTACCTGGCATCGACCTACTCTGAAACCCGTAACATGACGCCAATCACGGGCGGCGTGGCAAATAAAACGCAGAACTTTGAAGTGGTTGCGCAGTATCAGTTCGACTTCGGTCTGCGTCCATCGCTGGGCTACGTGCAGAGCAAAGGCAAAGACATTGAAGGCATTGGCGATGCGGACATCGTGAAATATGTCGACGTGGCGATGACGTACTACTTCAACAAAAACATGTCGGCCATGGTTGACTACAAAATCAACCAGCTGGATGACAACAACCCGCTGGGCATCAACAGCGATGACGTGGTGGCGGTCGGTCTGACCTACCAGTTCTAAGCGTCAGCATTACCCTGTCTGTGTCTGTAAAAAAAGAGCCGGCTCATCACCGGCTCTTTCTTATTCTGGTCTGACTCAGGTTCAGGCGCTGAGTTTAACCGGCTCTTCTTTGAACCCCGCCGCGGGCCTGAGATCAAGCTTAAACTCATGCAGCGTGGCTTTCAGGCGCTCGTGGAAATTACGCAGCGTGCTCTCCACTTTCTCATTGTTCTCTTTGCCCTTGATCGCGGCCACGCTCCAGTCGCCGTCTTTATCAAACAGGCCGAAGTGGTATTCGTAGGTGAAGTGATCTTCATAGGCGTTCAGCGTCATCCACCAGCCCCAGAACTCGCGGCTTTCCGGCGCCGGTTTGACGTTGACGCACGCCGCCAGGCAATCAAAGAAGAAACGCGTCTCTTCACACTGTCCTTCACGGATGTACGGCCCCAATTCGGTGAAGCGCTTAAGCAGGCGACTACGGGGGTGACCACTCGGTAACGTCATGCTAACTCTCTCCCTCAAATAAACCGTATAAAACGCAGCGCGGCGGCAAAACGCCACCGCACGTATTTTCCCGAAGATAAGTTGTAGCAGAGTCTGCGTATTTCGCCAGTTAGCGCTGCAACTGTTTTGCCAGCCAGTCGCAAATTTGATTGAGCGCCTTGTCAAAGCTGGCAAACACTGGCGTAGCGGGAATCGCCAGCGCCTTGCCCTGCGCCGAGGAGTTGACGATCAGCTGCGCCTCCTCTTCCGGGCTGAACAGATCGTTGGGCCAGTAAGCGGCCAGCATCGGCACCGGCGTCCGGCGACCCAGCAGGCCCTGCACTTTGAGCGAATAGCGGTTGAGCTCGATGCGCAGATTGCTATCGGAGGTCGACGACATACCCAGCCGGCTGGCCAGCATGTCCATATACATATCCGGCAGCTGCTGCTGGCGCTGCGCATCGACAAACACGTGATGCACCATCGGCCCGAGCGACGCCACCGCGCGCAGACGCGGCACCTCAAGGTAAGCCAGCCGCGTCGCCACGTTGGCGCCAAAGCGGTAACCGAACAGCGCCAAGCGCGTATGGTCAATCCACGGCACATTGCTCAGCTCGCGCAGCACCTGCTGATGCAACTGGCTGGTGTCCTGATTGAGCGTCCATTTGCTGCTGAAACCCACCGACGGCATATCCAGCGTCAGCATGGCGATGCCGCGCGGTGCCAGATAATCATGAAACAGCCGGTAATGGTCGCTCTGCAGCGAGTCGAGACCGCCGCACAGCAGCACGGTGGGATACGGCGCGCTGGCCTGCGCCGGCATATGCAGGAAGCCGGTGACCGGACTGCCGCCGCTGATGGGAAAGGTCAGGGATTTCAGCTCGCCGGGCAGGCGCTGGGTGGCTTCTTCATAAGCGCGATTCGCCAGCACCTGCGCCTGATCCGCCAGCTCATCGCCTTTAATGTAGGGATACGCGGCCAGGCTGTAGAGACTGGCGGCATGCAGCCACTGCTGGCCGGCCTCATCGTGATCGGCGTTCTGCATCGCGCGCTGCTGCCACAGCGCCGCCTGCTTCGACCACTCATAGTTCCAGTTGCCGCCGCGATAGCCAATCACCGTGTCCAGCAGCGTTTCGTCGGTGTGTTCAAACTTACTGACGGCAATGCGCGCCAGCACTTCGCTGATCTCCTGCGGCGCCAGGCCGCGCCACGTCCACAGCAGCTTATTCAGCATGCGATACCAGCCGCGCTGGGTATCGCCTTCCAGGGCATTGTGCACCTGCGCCGTCGGGTGGTGCTGGCGATGCACCAGCGAGGAGGTTTCCGGGTGTTTGAAGCGGGGTTTGAACAGTTCTTCGCTGAGATTTTTCTCGGCCATCTTAAGCTTCTCCTGCGGCAGTCGCATAGATGGCTAAGAGTGTACTGCACCCGCCGCACGGGCGCGAGGCGCAGAAAGCACAACGCCCGGCATAACCGGGCGTTGTTTGCGTTGCATCAATCAGCTTTTTACAATCGGCGGAATGTACACCACGCCCATGTCCCACGGCTGCTCGATCCAGGTGTTCTGCGGAATATCGACAATGTAGTCGTCCACCAGCGCGCGGCCAGCCGGCTTGGCGAAGATGGTGCAGAAACGCGCTTTTGGATACATATCACGAATCGCCTGCGCGGTACCGCCGGTATCCACCAGATCGTCGATGACCACAAAACCTTCACCGTCGCCTTCTGCGCGCTTCAGCACTTTCATTTCACGCTGGTGATCGTGATCGTAGCTGGAGATGCACACGGTATCGACGTAGCGAATCCCCAGTTCACGCGCCAGCAGCGATGCCGGAACCAGACCACCGCGGCTGACCGCGATGATGCCTTTCCACTGTTCCACAGGAAGCAGGCGCTGGGCCAGTTTACGGGCATGAATCTGCAGCATGTCCCAGGTAACGACGTATTTTTCGCTCATAAAAGGAATCCCGGCCAATGAGATTGGCTTAAAAATATGCAAGGGGGAAAAGGTTGCGCGAGATTATAAGGATCTGACGCGTTAAAAACCAGCACCCGTCACATCGGTTGCAGGTTTTTAGCGCGCCCGATGGCGCACCCGGCAGGAAACAGTGATATTCTCTGGCCCATCACGTCAGATGTGCTGACGGCGATCTTTCACTGGAAACCCGCGTGCGAGCGGTATGTCCGCCGCGCTGACACAGGAGACGCGTTGTGTCTGAATTGTCTCAACTTTCCCCGCAGCCGCTGTGGGATATCTTCGCAAAAATCTGCTCGATTCCGCACCCTTCTTACCATGAAGAAGCGCTGGCCGAATACGTTGTTGGCTGGGCTAAAGAGCAAGGTTTCTGGGTTGAACGCGATCAGGTCGGCAATATCCTGATTCGTAAACCTGCTACCGCAGGCATGGAAAACCGTACTCCGGTGGCGCTGCAGGCGCACCTCGATATGGTGCCGCAGAAGAACAATGACACGGTACACGACTTCACCAAAGACCCGATTCAGCCGTACGTTGATGGCGAGTGGGTGAAAGCGCGCGGCACCACGCTGGGTGCGGATAACGGTATCGGTATGGCCTCTGCGCTGGCGGTGCTGGCTGACAACAGCCTGACCCACGGTCCGCTGGAAGTGCTGCTGACCATGACCGAAGAGTCGGGCATGGACGGCGCCTTTGGTCTGCAACCAAACTGGCTGCAGGCGGACATCCTGATCAACACCGACTCGGAAGAGGAAGGTGAGATCTACATGGGCTGCGCCGGGGGTATCGACTTTATCACTACCCTGCCGCTGAGCCGCGAGGCCGTGCCTGCCGGATTCGAAACCCTGAAGCTGACGCTGAAAGGTTTGAAAGGCGGCCACTCCGGCGCGGACATTCATCTTGGTCTCGGCAACGCCAACAAGCTGCTGGCGCGCTTCCTTGCCGTGCACGCGGCTGAGCTGGATATCCGTCTGATTGAGTTCACCGGCGGTACGCTGCGCAATGCGATTCCGCGCGAAGCGTTCGCTACGCTGGCCATCGACAGCCATAAAGTGGATGCGCTGAAGTCTGCTGCCGCCCATTTCCAGGCCACGCTGCAGAATGAGCTGGGCAGTAAAGAGAAGAACGTCGCCGTGCTGAGCGAGCCGCTGGCGCATCAGGGCCAGGCGCTGACCGCAGACAGCCGCGATCGCTTCATCAACCTGCTGAACAGCACGCCAAACGGTGTGATTCGCAACTCGGACGTGGCGAAAGGCGTGGTGGAAACCTCGCTTAACGTCGGCGTGGTCACCATGGAGCAGGACAGCGCCGAGATCATCTGCCTGATTCGCTCCCTGATCGACACCGGTAAAGATTGGGTGGTCGAAACCCTGACTTCGCTGGGTGCGCTGGCCGGGGCGAAAACCGCGCCGAAAGGCGGTTACCCGGGCTGGCAGCCGGATGCCGACTCGCCCATCATGGCGCTGACGCGTAAAACCTATGAAGCGCTGTTTGGTAAGACGCCAAACATTCAGGTGATTCACGCCGGTCTGGAGTGCGGTCTGTTCAAAAAACCGTATCCAGACATGGACATGGTGTCGATTGGGCCTACCATCACCGGTCCACACTCGCCGGACGAGCAGGTGCACATCGACAGCGTCGGTCTGTACTGGAAACTGCTGACCGCGCTGCTGAACGTGGTGCCGGAAAAAGCGTAACGCCGTTGCGATAAAAAAAATCCTGCCCCCGGGCAGGATTTTTTATTTACGGTAACGGTGCCGCGTCAGGCAACCGCGCTGTAGCGCTCTTCCAGCGGCAGCTCAGCCGTTACAACCCCAGCACCAGCTGGCGCTCCAGCTGCGGATTTACCAGCGTGACGTGCAGCCCCACCAGCCGCACACCGCGTCCGGCGCGGCGCTCGTCCCAGGCCTGACGCGCCACGGCGATCATGTCGTCTTTATTCAGCACCGGCCAGACATGCTCCTGGGTGGTGAGCTGGAAATCGTTGAACTTCAGCTTTACGCCCTGACGTGCAATCTGCTTATCCGGGCGGATCGCGCTGAGACGGCGATCGAGTTCGGCGTAGAGAAAATCAATAATCTCCAGACACTGCTCCCAGTGATGAATGTCCTCACCCAGCGTACGCTCGACGCCCAGCGATTTGCGCTCGCGCTCCACCACTACGTCACGATCGTCGATGCCGTTGCTGCGCTCCCACAGCACGCGGCCAAATTTTCCAAAGCGCTTCAGCAGCTGCGCCAGATCGGCCTGCTGTACGTCAGCGCAGGTGCGCAGCCCCATCTCTTCGAGCTTTTTGGTGGCCACTTTGCCAACGCCGGGAATCTTGCTCAGCGGCAGCGTCAGCAGAAAGTCCGGCATCGCCTGCGGCGTAATCACATACTGGCCATCTGGCTTGTTCATGTCTGAGGCGATTTTGGCGAGAAACTTGATCGGCGCAATGCCGGCGGACGCGGTCAGGCCGGTTTCGCGCAGGATATCGGCGCGAATCGCCTGCGCCATCAGCGTGGCCGATCCCTGGCACTGTTCACTGTCGGTGACATCCAGGTAGGCTTCATCCAGCGACAATGGCTCAATCAGTGGCGTATAGCGGGTAAAGATGGCGCGAATCTGCTGCGAGGCTTCTTTATAGGCATCAAAGCGGCCGGGCAGCAGTTTCAGATGGGGACAGAGGCGCAGCGCCGTGGCGGTCGGCATCGCGCTGCGCACGCCGTATTTCCGCGCCGGATAGTTGGCGGTGCTGATCACCCCACGCTGCACGCGGCTGCCACCGATGGCAATCGGGATATCACGTAATGAAGGATCGTCGCGCATTTCTACTGCCGCGAAAAAGCAGTCCATATCGACATGAATGATTTTGCGCATACGCCCCTCCGGATACTGGATAAGTATACAGCAGAGAAAAACAACGGCAATATTTGTGGCGCGTGCGATTAAAGTTTACAAATTTGTGGTCGTATTCCCTTTAGGATTGCACCATTTTCTCGGACTCCGGCTTGATTAAACGCCAGACAATGATAATGTTGCGCTGCGGTAGCGGATATTTCCGATAATGCAATACAGTGACGCACTGCGTCAGCGTTCCTCTTCACTTCAAGGTACACACAGAATGGGCAGAATCGCATTATTGTTTGCGATGATTCTTATGCCGCTCCTGAGCTGGGCAATGACGCCTGAGCCAACGCAGCCGCTGGCTCCGGTGAGCAAAGAGTTAAAGAAACAATTACTGGGTACACCAGTATTTATTCAGATCTTCAAGGAAGAGCGTACGCTGGAACTGTACGGCAAAATCGGTAATGAATATCGTCTGCTGGACAGCTATCGCATCTGTAACTTCTCCGGCGGCCTCGGGCCGAAACGTCGTCAGGGCGATTTTAAAAGTCCGGAAGGCTTTTATAACGTGAAGATGAATCAGCTCAAGCCGGACAGCCGTTTTTATCGCGCCATCAATACCGGATTCCCGAATCAGTACGATCGCGCCAAAGGCTATAACGGTAACTACCTGATGATTCACGGCGATTGCGTGTCCGTGGGATGCTATGCCATGACCAACGCATCGATGGATGAGATCTTCACTTACGTGAACGCCGCGCTGCGTAACGGTCAGCAGGATGTGCAGGTCAACATCTTCCCGTTCCGCATGACCGACAGCAACATGCAGCGTCATCGTTACTCGACTTACATCAGCTTCTGGCGTGAACTGCAGCCGGGCTATGCTTACTTCGCCAAATACCACGTGCCGCCAACGGTCAACGTGACGGCAACCGGTCAGTATGCGGTGAACAACACGCCGGTCATGACCACGCCGGAAGCGGCGTCGAAATCATTCCTGGCGCTCACCCAGGTAAAATAATGCCCACTCGCCTGGCACGATGCGGTGCCAGGTTTCATTACCGGTCAGCGGCTGCGTCGCAATCACCGTCACCACGTCTTTCGGCGTGGTCTGCTGCAGAAAATCAATCTCCACATCCTGATCGAGCAGCTTCGCTTTGCCAAACGGCGCGCGGCGCGTAATCCAGTACAGATTGGTTGAGCAGAAGGCCATTAAATAGCGTCCGTCAGACAGCAGCATATTGAATACGCCCTTCTGGCGCAGCTCCGTCGCCAGTTCCGCCACATAGCGAAACACCGCCGGCCAGTTGCCCGGCGTGCGCGGATAGCGCTCAGCCAGCTTATGCAGAATCCAGCAAAACGCCTTTTCGCTGTCGGTTTCGCCTACCGGACGGAAATGCCCGGTCTCCAGCTGGCGATAGCCCTTTAGCTGGCCGTTATGCGCGTAAGTCCAGTTGCGGCCCCACAGTTCGCGGGTAAACGGATGGGTATTTTCCAGTGACACCTGGCCGCGATTGGCCTGACGAATATGTGCCACCACCGAGTGCGACTTGATCGGATACTCCTGCACCAGGCGGGCAATCGGCGAGTTGTAGCTCGGCAGCGGATCTTTAAAGGTGCGGCAGCCTTTATCTTCGTAAAAGGTGATGCCCCAGCCATCTTTGTGCGGCCCGGTTGCACCGCCACGCTGCACCAGACCGGTAAAACTGAAACAGATATCCGTGGGGACATTGGCGCTCATCCCGAGCAATTCGCACATAGCAACCGCCTTATCAGAACCTCCCGCGGGCGCGGGAGGAGCACGTCATCACTTAACCATCTCTTTTTCGATTAACAGCATCAGGATGTGGATCACTTTGATGTGTATCTCCTGAATGCGATCGGCATATCCAAAGTGCGGCACGCGAATTTCGATATCGGCCGTACCGGCCATTTTGCCACCGTCTTTGCCGGTCAGGGTAATCACTTTCATGCCTTTGGCGCGCGCGGCTTCTACGGCTTTGATGATGTTGGCCGAGTTACCCGAAGTGGACAGCCCCAGCAGCACATCGCCCTCGCGCCCGACCGCCTCGATGTAGCGGGAGAACACATAGTCGTAGCCAAAATCGTTGCTGACGCAGGAGAGATGGCTGACATCCGAAATGGCGATGGCCGGATAGCCAGGACGATTTTCGCGGTAGCGCCCGGTCAGCTCCTCAGCGAAGTGCATGGCATCGCAGTGCGAGCCGCCGTTGCCGCAGGAGAGCACTTTGCCACCGGCTTTGAAGCTGTCGGCCAGCAGCACGGCTGCGCGCTGAATGGCGTGAATGTTGGCTTCATCACTCAGGAACTTATTGAGCGTATCGGCGGCTTCATTGAGTTCTGAGCGAATAATGTCCTGATACATAGGGATGTCCTTTAGAGGAAAATTGACCCAGCAAGTTTAACGGAATGGGCCAGAGCCGCAAAGCGCCCGCAGCAGGGAAAAGCGCGACGCCGCGCTGACGTTTAATTGCCGGCGCGATTTTGTGAGTTCGGTTGTAATTGCGATGTAAACAGATTGATAAATTTCGTGCGCTGCTCTAAACCTTATCACTAACAGGTCAGACCTCTTACAACTTACGGAGCGGTTCATTATGTTGCTTGCCTCGATCATCGCGACGCTGGTGTTAATTAGCGCCCTCTTCTACCATCAGGTTTCACTGCGGCTCAGCAGTGCGATTGTGCTGCTGTGGACCGCGGCACTGGCCGCCACCGGCCTGTGGACGCCGTGGCTGCTACTGCCGCTGGCCATTATTCTGCTGCCTTTCAACCTGCCGGCGATGCGCCGCAGCATGTTCTCTAAGCCGGCTCTGCACAGCTTCCAGAAGGTGATGCCGCCGATGTCGCGCACCGAAAAAGAGGCGATCGACGCCGGTACCACCTGGTGGGAAGGCGATCTGTTTCGCGGCAAACCGGACTGGCAGAAACTGCACAACTACCCGCAGCCGCGCCTGACCGAAGAGGAACAGGCGTTTCTGGATGGCCCGGTAGAAGAAGCCTGCCGCATGGCTAACGACTTCGAAATCACCCATGAAATGGCCGATCTGCCGCCGGAGCTGTGGGCTTACCTCAAGCAGCACCGCTTCTTTGCCATGATCATCAAAAAAGAGTACGGCGGTCTGGAGTTTTCCGCTTACGCGCAGGCGCGTGTGCTGCAAAAACTGGCAGGCGTGTCCGGGATCCTGGCGATCACCGTCGGCGTGCCGAACTCGCTGGGTCCGGGTGAACTGCTGCAGCATTACGGTACCGATGAGCAGAAAGACCATTACCTGCCACGCCTCGCGCGCGGTGATGAAATCCCCTGCTTTGCGCTGACCAGTCCGGAAGCGGGCTCCGACGCCGGCGCCATTCCGGATACCGGCGTGGTGTGCATGGGCGACTGGCAGGGCCAGCAGGTGCTGGGCATGCGCCTGACCTGGAACAAGCGCTACATTACCCTGGCGCCGATTGCCACCGTGCTCGGCCTCGCCTTTAAGCTCTCCGATCCCGATCATCTGCTGGGCGAAACCGAAGAGCTGGGCATTACCTGTGCGCTGATCCCGACCCATACGCCAGGCGTTGAGATTGGCAGACGTCACTTCCCGCTGAACGTGCCGTTCCAGAACGGGCCGACGCGCGGCAAAGATATCTTTGTGCCGATCGATTACATCATCGGCGGTCCGGCGATGGCCGGTCAGGGCTGGCGCATGCTGGTTGAGTGTCTGTCGGTAGGACGCGGCATTACCCTGCCATCTAACGCCACCGGCAGCCTGAAAAGCCTGGCGCTGGCGACCGGTGCCTACGCGCACATTCGCCGCCAGTTCAAAGTCTCTATCGGTAAAATGGAAGGGATTGAGGAGCCGCTGGCGCGCATCGCCGGTAACGCTTACGTGATGGACGCGGCGGCGACGCTGATCACCAGCGGCATTATGCTGGGCGAAAAACCGGCGGTGCTGTCAGCGATTGTTAAATACCACTGCACCCATCGCGGCCAGCGCGCCATCATTGATGCAATGGATATCGCCGGCGGTAAAGGCATCATGCTTGGCGAGAATAACTTCCTGGCGCGTGCCTATCAGGGCGCTCCAATCGCCATCACCGTTGAGGGCGCGAACATCCTGACGCGCAGCATGATTATCTTTGGCCAGGGCGCAATCCGCTGCCACCCGTGGGTGCTGGAAGAGATGAACGCCGCCGCGAAGAACGATCTCGTCGCCTTTGACCGCGCGCTGTTCAGCCATATCGGCCACGTCGGCAGCAATAAAGTGCGCAGCCTGTGGCTTGGCCTGACCGGCGGCCGCACCAGCGCTACGCCAACCCGTGACGCGACCCGCCGCTACTATCAGCAGCTGAACCGCCTGAGCGCCAACCTTGCGCTGCTGTCGGATGTATCGATGGCGGTGCTGGGCGGTAGCCTGAAACGTCGCGAACGTATTTCGGCACGCCTCGGCGATGTGCTGAGCCAGATGTATCTGGCATCCGCCACGCTGAAACGCTATGACGATGAAGGCCGCAACGAGGCGGATCTGCCGCTGGTGCACTGGGGCGTGCAGGATGCGCTGCATCAGGCAGAAGTGGCGATGGACGATCTGCTGCGCAACTTCCCGAATCGCCTGGTTGCGGGCGCGCTGCGGCTGGTGATTTTCGCCGGCGGCAAACACTGCCCGGCACCGTCCGATAAACTGGATCATAAGCTGGCCAAAATGCTGCAGCTGCCGTCCGCAACCCGCACCCGTCTGGGCCGCGGACAGTATCTGACGCCGAGTGAGCACAACCCGGCCGGTCAGCTGGAGCAGGCGCTGCAGGATGTGATGGCGGCAGAAGTGATTCACGATCGTCTGTGTCAGCAGCAGAAAAAACACTTCTCCTTCACCCGGCTGGATGCGCTGGCCCAGCGCGCGCTGAAAGAAGGCTGGATTGACGAGAGTGAAGCGAAGGTGCTGACGCGGGCCGAAGCCAGCCGGCTGAAGGCCATCAACGTGGATGATTTTGCGCCAGAGGCGCTGGCGGTGGCGAAACCGGACAGCAAACCCAAACCCAGCGCCCGCCCCAGCGAAGCGGCGTAACCGCAAAAAGCCTCCAGCCGGAGGCTTTTTTTATGGCCTGCGGCAGCGGATAAGCGCACTCAGCGTCGGTGCCAGCTACGTTTAGACGTCTAAGCGTCTCGATTGCCAAGTGTTAACATCCTGTTTATAGTGGCTGCAGCACAAGGTTACTCCGCAACGACATTCGCGCTTAAGGCACCCGATAATGACGCAGCCCAACCTGATCCCCGAGAGCAAACTACCGGCGCTCGGCACCACCATTTTTACCCAAATGAGCGCCCTCGCCGCCCAGCACAACGCCATCAACCTGTCACAGGGCTTTCCCGATTTTGACGGCCCGCGCTATTTGCAGCAGCGCCTGGCACATCACGTCAGCGAAGGCGCTAACCAGTACGCGCCGATGATTGGCACCCTGCCGCTGCGCGAGGCAATCGCCGATATAACCGCAGACATGTACGGTCATCGGCCGGATATCAACAGCGACATCACCGTGACGGCGGGCGCAACCGAAGCGCTGTATGCCGCGATCACCGCGCTGGTGCGGCCGGGCGACGAGGTGATCTGCTTCGATCCCAGCTACGACAGCTATGCGCCGGCGGTTCAGCTGGCTGGCGGCGTGCTGAAACGCATCGCGCTGCAGCCGCCCGCTTTTCAGGTCGACTGGCAGGCCTTCAGCAGCCTGCTCAGCGCGCGCACCCGGCTGGTGATCGTCAACACGCCGCATAATCCGTCCGCCACCGTGTGGCACGCCAGCGACTACGCCGCGCTGTGGCAGGCGATCGCCGGACAGGAAATTTATGTGCTCAGCGATGAAGTCTATGAGCACATCTGTTTTGATGAGCAGGGCCATGCCAGCGTGCTGGCACATGCCGACCTGCGTCAGCGCGCCATCGCAGTCTCATCCTTCGGCAAAACCTTTCATATGACCGGCTGGAAAGTGGGTTACTGCATCGCTCCGGCGGCGATCAGCGCCGAAATCCGCAAAGTGCATCAGTATCTCACTTTTTCAGTGAATACCCCGGCGCAGCTGGCGATTGCCGATATGCTGCGCCAGCAGCCGGAACATATTGATGCGCTGCCGGCATTCTATCGCGCCCGGCGTGACCGCCTGACGCAGGCGCTGGCCGCCAGCCGGTTTAAGGTGCTGCCCTGTGCCGGCACCTATTTCCTGCTGGTGGATTACAGCGCCATTTCCGATTTGGATGATGTCAGTTTCTGCCAGTGGTTAACCCGCGAAGTGGGCGTGGCGGCGATTCCGCTGTCGGTGTTCTGCGCGGACCCTTTCCCGCACAAGCTCATTCGCCTGTGCTTTGCTAAACAGGAAGCGACGCTCGACGCCGCTGCGGAGCGTTTATGTCAGCTTTAAAACTTACCGTATTACAGGAAACCCTGAGCTGGATGGATGGCGCGGCCAACCTGCGCCATTTTGATGAGGTATTGCAGGGCATGACGGGCCGTGATGTCATCCTGCTGCCGGAGATGTTTACCACCGGCTTCGCCATGGAGGCGGCGGCCAGTTCGCTGCCGCAGGAACAGGTAGTGGCGTGGCTGCACGGTCATGCCAAAGCCCTGAATGCCCTGGTCGGCGGCAGCGCGGCGATTCAGAGCGACCAGGGCGCGGTAAACCGTTTCCTGCTGGTGGAGCCCGACGGCACGCTGCACCAGTACGACAAACGCCATCTGTTCCGCATGGCCAGTGAGCACCAGCACTATGTGCCCGGTGAAACGCGCGAGGTGTTCAACTGGCGCGGCTGGCGTATTCTGCCGCAGATTTGCTACGACCTGCGCTTCCCGGTGTTTTCGCGCAACCAGAATGATTACGATCTGGCGCTGTACGTCGCCAACTGGCCGGCACCGCGCGCGCTGCACTGGCAGGCGCTGCTGCTGGCGCGCGCCATCGAAAATCAGGCCTATGTAGCCGGGTGTAACCGCGTCGGCAGTGACGGCAATCAGCATCAATACAGCGGCGACAGCCGGATTATCTCGCCGCAGGGTGAGATCCTCGCGGCCGCTGAACCCTTCGCCCGCGCGCGCCTCGACGCCGAGTTATCACTGGAGGCGCTGCAGGACTATCGCGAGCGCTTCCCGGCCTGGCGCGACGCGGATGAATATACGCTGAAGTAATCTTTTAGCCGCATCCCTGCGATGCGGCTTCCACATATCCTCCTGCCCTGTTGTTTCCCGTGTGAAAACATTCTATGTTGTGCGTTACAATGTTTCCACCCTGGAACAGTTCGAGGGAATGATGCACATTATCTCAGGGAAAGTGTTTAACGAAGCGATTCAGGCCTCCAACAATCTGATTAAAGCCGTGCCGCTGCTGGGCGGAAGTCAGTCCAGAGCCGATTATGAACAGGCGCTTGAACTGGTGGAATACCTGGTTGAGCATCAGCCGGGGCATCCGCTGATCGAGATGCTGGCCGTTAAAGTCGCGAAGTATGAAGAAACCGCAGCGGAATTTGCCGCGTTTAATGCGCGCACTCAGGCGCTGCCGGGCGGCGTGGCGCTGCTGCGGGTGCTGATGGACCAGCACGGTCTGAATCAATCCTCTTTCGTGGCAGAAATCGGTCAGCGTTCGTATGTGAATCGCATTCTGAAAGGCGAGCGCAGATTAACGGATAAGCATAAGGCGGCGCTGGCGCGACGCTTTAATCTGCCGTTTGAGGCATTTCGTGAGGCATAAACAGGAATAAGCCGCAGCGCATGACGCTGCGGCTCAGGGGATTACAGATCGAACCGGTCGAGGTTCATCACTTTGGTCCAGGCGGCCACGAAGTCGTTAACGAACTTCTGCTTCGCATCGCTGCTGGCGTAAACTTCCGCCAGCGCGCGCAGGATGGCGTTAGAACCAAACACCAGATCGGCGCGGGTGGCGCTGTACTTCACTTCTCCACTCTGACGATCGCGGCCTTCGAACAGCTCAGCGCTCTCATCGGTGGCGCGCCATGCGGTGCGCATATCCAGCAGATTGATGAAGAAGTCGTTGCTCAGCACGCCCACGCGATCGGTAAACACGCCGTGCGCGCTGCCGTCGAAGTTGGTACCCAGCACGCGCAGACCACCCAGCAGTACCGTCAGCTCTGGCGCGCTCAGCGTCAGCTGTTGCGCTTTGTCCAGCAGCAGGGTTTCGGTGGAAGAACCGCCCTGTACGCGGCGATAGTTACGGAAACCATCGGCCAGCGGCTGCAGTACGTTGAATGACTCGACATCCGTCTGGTCCTGACGCGCATCCACGCGGCCCGGCGTGAACGGCACCTGCACCGCGACACCTGCCGCTGCTGCCGCCTGCTCAATCCCGACGCTGCCCGCCAGCACAATCACATCCGCCAGCGATGCTTTACCTGACTCCTGCTGAATCTTCTGCAGCACCGGCAGCACATCGCGGGAGACGCTGGCGTTGACCGCCCAGCCGTTCTGCGGTGCCAGCGCCAGACGGGCACCGTTCGCACCGCCGCGTTTATCGCCGCCACGGAAGGTGGAAGCGGACGCCCAGGCCGCAGAGACCAGCTGGCTGACGCTCAGACCCGAAGCGGCAATTTTCGCTTTCAGATCGGTGATGTCATCCGGCGTCGGCTGATGCGTGGCCTGCGGTAACGGATCCTGCCACAGCAGATCTTCCTTCGGCACTTCCGGACCGAGGTAACGCGCTTTTGGCCCCATATCGCGGTGCGTCAGTTTGAACCAGGCACGGGCGAAGGCTTCGTTGAACGCCTGCGGATCGTTGAGGAAACGACGCGAAATCTTCTCGAACTCCGGATCGAAGCGCAGCGTCAGGTCGGTGACCAGCATGGTCGGCTTGCGTTTTTTCTCTGGATCGAACGGATCCGGGATAATCGCTTCGGCATCAACCGCTTCGAACTGAATAGCGCCCGCCGGGCTGTGCGTTTGTACCCACTCATATTTGAACAGGTTCTCGAAGAAGTAGTTGCTCCACTGCGTTGGGGTTTGCGTCCATACCACTTCCAGACCGGAAGTGATGGCATCTGCACCGGCACCGCTGCCGTAGCTGCTGTGCCAGCCCAGACCCTGCGCTTCCAGCGGCGAGGCTTCCGGATCGACGCCCACGTGGCTGGCCGCAGCGGCACCGTGCGTTTTACCCAGCGTGTGACCGCCGGCAATCAGCGCGACGATCTCTTCGTCGTTCATGCCCATGTTGCCGAAGGTAGCGCGAATCGCCGGGGCCGCCGAGCGCGGATCGCCGCTGGCTTCCGGACCTTCCGGGTTCACGTAGATCAGGCCCATTTCCGTCGCACCGAGCGGCGCGTTTGCCAGGCTTTCCGGATGGCGGTGCGCCAGCCATTCGGTCTCATGTCCCCAGTCCACGTCCATGTCCGGTTCCCAGACATCTTCACGACCGGCACCAAAGCCAAAGGTACGGAAGCCGGCGTTTTCCAGCGACACGTTACCGGCAAGAATGTAGAGATCGGCCCAGGAGATTTTCTGGCCATACTTCTGTTTCACCGGCCACAGCAGACGACGCGCTTTGTCGAGGCTGACGTTATCCGGCCAGGAGTTGAGCGGCGCAAAGCGCTGCTGGCCACGTCCGGAGCCGCCGCGACCGTCGATGGTGCGGTAGGTGCCGGCGCTGTGCCATGCCATACGGATAAACAAGCCGATGTAGCTGCCCCAGTCGGCTGGCCACCAGGATTGCGAGTCGGTCAGCAGCGCACGAATATCGGCTTTCAGCGCGGCGTAATCCAGCTTGCTGAACTCTTCACGGTAGTTGAAATTGTCACTGAGGGGGTTAGAACGGCTGGAATGCTGGTTTAACAGATCGACGCGCAGCATGTTTGGCCACCAGTCGCGGTTAGTGGTCCCGCTTCCGGCGCCACGCGCTAAAACGCTTTTCTCTTCCGATGCTCCATGATGAAAGGGGCATTTTCCTGAGGCGGCTGCATTATCATTATTTTCGGGCGTGCTCATTTCTCGGCTCCATTGGCTTCACGTTGTCCGGTTAAGATAACCGCACCGTGTTGCAGAATATATTTGGATGGACCGAAGGTTTTGATAGTTACTGGCTTTCAAGCGCGAGGTTTGTGATAGAGAGCACGAATTTCAGCGGGCCTGAGATGGTATGAAGCCGGTACTGCAAGTCGCACAAGATTCGTAGCGGCGCGATTTATCGCGCAATAAATTGCGCCGCTACCAAAACGCAACCGTTGTTAAGCGGATTTACAATTTAACAGACAAGCATTGCGCCATTTATGGCGACCTGGATCAACTCCCGCGGTAGGTCGACCACGACCACGGGGAAATGAGGAACGGCAGGTGATAATGGCTGCCGGCGGTGCCAATCACAAAATCAATCTGCGCGCTGACGTACAGCGCATCACGCCCGTCGGCGGCGAAATAGTCACCGATCTCCGCGGTTAAGCGATAGTGGCCCGGCGCCAGCGGTTCAGGCGTGAGATCTTTGATGCGCCCGTCGCTGTCGGTTTCGCCCTCGGCCACCGGCAGCCAGCCCTCAGGGCTGTTCTGCTCCAGCGACATCGCGACGCCAATCGCCGGTTTGCCCAGCGCGGTGTCGAGAATATGGGTGGTGATGGTGCTCATGTAATGCTCTCCTTAAGCCGTAACAGGGTAATTTCCCGCAGCTGCGCCAGCGCTTCCTGCTGCTCAGTCTCTTCATCATTGTTGAGCCTGCGCTGCAATTCCGCCAGCATCTGTTCACCGCTGCGCCCTTTGGCGCGAATCAGAAACACCCGGCCGAAGCGCTGCTCATAGCGCTCATTACCGGCCAGCATCGCCAGCTGCAGCGCGCCGTTAGCCTGCTGCATCGCTGCCTGTTCCTGCTGCGACAGCGCGGCCTCTTTACCCGCGCCCTGCGCTTTTTCGCCGATGCGCGGATGGGCGCTCAGCGCCTGCTGCAAGGCGTCGCCCTGCCACGCCAGCGCCAGCTGTTGCGCCGTGGTGTACAGCGCCGTCAGGCTGGCGAACGGCCGCGCCGCCACCAGCGCCTGCTGCCAGGCGGGAATCGCCACGCAGTGGGCAATCGCCGCCTGCGCCTGCGCGACGCTCGCCTGATTAAAATCGTTCAGATCCATTTCGCGGCTCCTTTAGCTGCGCGCCAGATCGCACACCGCCTGCAGATAGGCCTGCACGCCGAGCGCGACATCGTCAGCCTGCACCGATTCCGCCGGATGATGGCTGATACCGCGATGGTTGCGCACAAACAGCATGCCCACCGGCCAGCGCTCAGCCATCGCGATCGCGTCGTGACCGGCTCCGCTCGGCAGCGCCAGACTGCGCCCCTGTACGGTTTCTACCGCATGGCTTAGCGCCTGCTGCAGCCGCGTATCACAGGCGGTGGCCGCGATGCGATAGTACTCGTTAGCGCTGAAGCTGAGCCCGCGCCGCAACGCGATGGCTTCCGCCTGGGTCAGCAGGCTGGAGAGCAGACGTTCCAGCGGTTCATCCTGCGGTCCGCGCACGTCCAGCGACAGCTGCACCTCGCCGGGGATAACGTTAACGGCGCCCGGCAGACAGCTCAGCGTGCCCACTGTGGCCACCAGCTGCGGATCCTGATCCTGCGTGGCCTGTTCAACAAACACCATCCACTCTGCCGCTGCTGCCAGCGCGTCTTTGCGGTGCGTCATCGGCACCGTGCCGGCATGACCGGCCTCCCCGACAAAGCGGCAGTTAAGACGGCGCGCGCCGTTAATCGCCGTCACCACACCAAGCGCCAAATCGTCCTGTTCCAGGCACGGTCCCTGCTCAATGTGCAGTTCGAGATAAGCCACAATGTCGCTCACCTCACGTGCCGCCTGCGGGATCAGCGCCGCGTCCAGGCCGAGGTCCTGCATCGCCTGCGCCACCGTAATACCGTTACCGTCCGGATGTGACACCCAGCTCTCCGGCCAGCTGCCGGTGAGGCCGCGGCTGCCAAGCAGCGTGATGCCAAAGCGCGTGCCCTCTTCATCGCCGAAGCCGACAATTTCAATCGCCAGCGGCAGGCGCTGCTGATGGTCGTGCAGCCACTGCACGGTTTCGATGGCGCTGAGCACGCCCAGCATACCGTCGTAACGTCCGGCGTTGCGCACGGTATCAAGGTGCGAGCCGAGCAGCAGCGCCGGTGCGCCCGGCTCCGCCGCTTCATAGCGACCGCAGATATTGCCGACCGCATCCTGCCAGGTGTGCATACCAGCCGCCTGCATCCACTCAGCAACGCGCGCGTTGGCGCGCACCTGCTCCGGCGAAAGATAGACGCGTGTCAGCCCCTCTTCGCTCTCACTGATTGCTGCCAGCGCGTCACAGCGCGCCATCACCCGCGCCGCCGCTGACTGCGCCTCACCGGCGCTCATCAGGCTATGACTCATGCGTGGCTCCCGTAGTGGTCCCAGGCAGCCTGCAGCGCCGCACCCTGAGTAGTGCGGAAACCGACGTGATTCAGCACGGACTCCAGCGCGCTCAGCGTCAGCATCACGCAATCTTTGCGCGCGTTGTAGCCCATGGTGCCGATGCGCCACACTTTGCCGTGCAGCGGACCGAACGAGGTGCCAATCTCAATGCCGAAATCGTCCAGCATCAATTTGCGTACCTGGTCGCCGTTGATGCCCTGCGGGATCACCACGCCAAGCACGTTATTCATCTTATGTCTGAGATCGCCAAAGGTTTCCAGCCCCATGCCCTGAATACCTTTCAGCAGCGCATCACCGTGCAGCT
The DNA here is from genome assembly GCF_030024295.1 of Pantoea sp. Pa-EAmG. Taxonomy (NCBI): domain Bacteria; kingdom Pseudomonadati; phylum Pseudomonadota; class Gammaproteobacteria; order Enterobacterales; family Erwiniaceae; genus Pantoea; species Pantoea sp. Pa-EAmG. The sequence goes on along the minus strand of NZ_JASEWO010000021.1, from coordinate 15,557 downwards.
TGTGACGCGCGATGCCGTTATCCAGCCCTTCCTGCAGGATCAGACGGGCACATTCGCGTGCGCCAAACAGCGCCGAGGTGGCTTCGGTATGATGGTTGAGCCGCTCCGGTCCCCAGTAATCCATGATCATGCCGAGATCGAAGTAGTTGGAGTAGATCATCTCGTCGTCGCCATCCTGATGTGCGTCGGTGCGGATGCCCTGCTCCACGCACTTACGCTGGCGGATCACCGCTTCCATTTGCGGGCTCAGGGTGATCGGCGAGGTGCCGGACGGACCGCCGAGGCATTTCTGCATCCCGGCAGAGACCGCATCCAGCCCCCAGGCATCGGTTTCCAGCGGATTGCCGCCCAGCGATGCGGTGGCATCGGTGTACAACAGCACGCCGTACTGGCGACAAATGGCGCCGAGCTGCTCCAGCGGTTGCAGCATGGTGGTTGAGGTATCGCCCTGCACCGTCAGCAGCAGGCGCGGTTTGACTTTTTTGATCGCATCTTCGATCTGATCCGGGGTAAATACCTCGCCCCACGGCACCTCAATGGTATGGACTTCCGCGCGGCAGCGACGGGCAATTTCGCACAGCAGATGGCCGAAGCGGCCGAACACCGGCACCAGCACTTTATCGCCCGGACGAATCGCCGACAGCAGGATGGCTTCGATACCGGCGCGTGAGGTGCCATCAATCAGCAGGGTCCAGCGGTTTTCAGTGCGGAATACGCCACGGTACAGCGCCATCACCTCGTTCATATAGTGCGTCATCGCCGGATCGTACTGCCCAAGCAGCTGGCTCGACATGGCGCGCAGCACGCGCGGGTCGGCGTTGATCGGGCCCGGTCCCATCAGCAGACGCTGTGGCGGATTGATTTGCGAGAACTGGCTGATATCCATGAGGGGTTCCTTATTGTTCGGTTACAGACGCACGGTGGAAATAAACTGCTTCAGCTCGGCGGTTTGTGGATTTGCAAACAGCGTTTTGCTGTCGCCCTGCTCCCACACGCGTCCCTGATGCATAAACACCACGCGGTCGCCCACGTCGCGGGCGAAGTTCATTTCATGGGTGACGAGAATCAGCGTCATGCCTTCGGCGGCCAGCTGCTCCAGCACTTTCAGTACTTCACCCACCAGCTCCGGATCGAGCGCCGAGGTGATTTCGTCACAGAGTAAAACTTTTGGCTGCATCGCCAGCGCGCGGGCAATCGCCACGCGCTGCTGCTGACCGCCCGACAGGTTGGCCGGGTAGTAATTGAGGCGTTCGCCGAGCCCGACTTTTTCCAGCATCTGCGTGGCCAGCGTGCGGCACTCCGCCTCGCTTTTTTTCAGTACGCGGCGCGGTGCCAGCATCACGTTTTCCAGCGCGGTCATGTGCGGAAACAGGTTAAAGTTCTGAAACACCATGCCCACCGAGCGGCTGATTTCACGCGCCTGCGATTCACGATCGGTAATCGTCATGCCACCCAGTTTAATGCTGCCTTCCTGATAGCCTTCCAGCCCGTTCATGCAGCGCAGCAGGGTACTTTTACCGGAGCCGCTGCGGCCAATAATGGAAATCACTTCGCCGTTGTCGATATCCAGATCGACCCCTTTCAGTACGTGGTTATCACCGTAGTACTTCTGGACCTGATTAATGGTGATGAGCGGCATTGAATTTTTTCTCCAGGTACTGGCTGTAACGCGACAGCGGATAACACATCAGGAAGTAACCGAGCGCCACCAGGCCAAACACCTTGAAGGGCTGATACGTCACATTGTTGAGAATGGTGCCGGCTTTGGTCAGCTCGACAAAGCCGATAATCGACGCCAGCGCGGTGCCCTTGATCACCTGCACGGCAAAGCCAACGGTCGGCGCGATGGCGATGCGGATAGCCTGCGGTGCCACCACGCGATACAGCGTCTGTCCAAAGTTCAGGCCGAGGCAGCGCGACGCTTCCCACTGCCCTTTTGGCAGCGCGCGAATGCTGCCGTACCAGATATCCAGTAAAAACGCGCTGGTATACAGCGTCAGCGCCAGTGACGCCGCCGTCCAGGGCGCGACGTCGATGCCGAACAGGCCGACGCCGAAGAAGGCGAGAAACAGCTGCATCAGCAGCGGTGTGCCCTGAAACAGCTCGGTATAACAGCGAATCAGGCGGGTGAGCCAGCGCCGCTGCAGCAGACGCAGAAACAGCAGCGGCAGTGTCACCAGCGTGCCGCCGAAAAAGGCCACCAGCGACAGCAAAATCGTCCAGCGCGCCGCCAGCAGCAGGTTGCGCAGGATGTCCCAGTCAGTAAACGTCGTCATGCCGGCTGCGCTCCAAACCATTTGCGACCCAGCGCCAGCAGCAGCTGACGCATGGCAATCGACAACGCCAGATAGATCAGCGTGGTCACCAGATAGACTTCAAAACTCAAAAAGGTGCGCGACTGAATCAGGTTGGCGGCAAACGTCAGCTCTTCATAAGAGACCTGCGACACCACCGACGAGCCGAGCATCACAATGATGCACTGGCTGACCAGCGCCGGATAAATGCGCTGCAGCGAGGGCGGCAGCACCACGCGGATGAAGGTTTGCGTGCGGCTCAGTCCGAGCACGCGCCCCGCTTCCCACTGCCCGCGCGGCGTGACCTGGATACCGGCACGGATGATTTCAGTGCTATAGGCGCCAAGGTTAATCAGCATCGCCAGCAGCGCCGCTTCACCGGCCGTCAGTTTCAGCCCGAGATTAGGCAGACCAAACACGATAAAAAACAGCTGTACCACAAACGGCGTGTTGCGAATCAGCTCGACGTAGATGCCCCACAGGCGGCTGGCCCAGCCCGGTTTGCCGCTGCGCAGCGCCGCGCCGAGAATACCCAGTCCGACACCGCCCACCGTTGCCAGCACCGTAAGCTGCACCGTGACCCACAGTCCGGCCAGCAGCTCTGGCCAGTGCGGCCAGAGATCTGCAAAGTTAAGTTGCCCAATCATTGGCCGTTCCTGTTATGCGCCGAGGTTGGCAGGCAGCGGCGCTTTCAGCCACTCTTCCGACAGCTTGTTCAGCGTGCCGTCTTTAATACCCTGCTCAATCAGTGCGTTCACTTTCTCTTTCAGCGCTGGCTCATTCTTTTTCAGGCCGATAAAGCACGGTGAATCTTTCAGCATAAACTGCGGCACCGGGGCTTTTTCCGCGTTCTGGCGCGCAATCGCCGCGACCACCAGGTTACCGGTAGCGACATACTGCACCTGACCGGAGAGATAGGCGGACAGCGTGGTGTTGTTATCTTCGTAGCGCTTCACCTGAGCATCTTTCGGAGCAACATCACTCAGTACCATGTCCTCTACCGCACCGCGCGTCACGCCAATCGATTTACCGCTCAGCGCCGCCGCATCTTTCAGCGTCTCGCCTTTCGGGCCGAACACGCCGAGGAAGAACGGTGCGTAGGCGCGGCTGAAGTCGATCACTTTTTCGCGCTCGGCGTTTTTGCCCATGCTGGAGATCACCAGGTCGACTTTATCGGTCTGCAGATACGGTACGCGGTTAGCGCTGGTCACCGGCACCAGCTGCAACTTCAGTTTCATCTGCTTCGCGAGGTATTTCGCCATGTCGATGTCATAGCCCTGCGGCTGCAGATCGGTACCGACCGAGCCAAACGGCGGGAAGTCCTGCGGCACCGCCACGCGAATCACGCCGCGCTTCTGGATATCCTGCAGCTGATCGGCCATCGCGCTGCCAGCCTGCGCTATCAGTAATGCTGCACCTGCTACTGCCAGTAAAACTTTGTTCATTATGCACCCCGGTGAGTTAATGGTGAAACAAAAGATTCTTGATAAATCGATTTGCAACTAATGTGCCAATCACGACGGGCAACAAACGCAGCGGCTAAGCAGAGGATTTAATGCGGATAATGGCGCACCATAACGGGGTTCACCCCGTTAGCGGTTGCGATCAAAAAAGGTGCAAAGCACCAAAACGGTGCCCTTTAGCGGTGTTCCAGCTCGTCGAGCTGCTGGTAAAGATCGGCAATCTGATGGATGCGCTGACGCCCCTGCGACAGCATTTCGTGCAGCAGCGCGTTAGCCAGCAGGTTGATCAGGCTCATTGCCGAGGCGTAGCTGTCAAAGGCGGAAACGCTGTCGAGCGGTGCGCACAGCTGCCAGCGCGCCAGGGTGAGAATGCCCTGCGCCTGCGGTTCGCACAGCACCAGCACCGGGATGCCGCTCTGCTGCAGCTGCTGCATCAGTGGACGAATGATGCGTGGCCGGCGGCGAAACGCCATCACCACCACCACATCTTCCGGCGTCATGTCCACCAGCTCTTCACCCAGCGTCTGGCCTGGCTGCGGCAACACCTGCACCTGAGCGCGCGCCTGTAGCAGCTGCTGACGCAGGTGCAGCGCCACCGGATACGCGTTGCGCATCCCAATGATGAACACCCGCCGTGCGGCGCCCAGCGCGGCAATCACCTCGCTAAACTGCCGGGCGTCAATGCTGTTGACCCACTGCGTCAGGTTCGCCATCTCCTGCTTGTAATGGCGCGACAGCAGCGTGTTGCCCTGCACCGCGTCGCGGTTATCGGTGAGCGGCATTCCGCTCTGGCGCAGGGTGCGCAGTTCGTCACGCATGTCTTTGTATTTTTCATAGCCGAGGCGTTTGAACAGCCGGCTCACCGTGGCCTTTGATACACCGCTGAGCCGCGCCAGCTCGGCGCTGTTATAGCTAATCAGGTCATCAAAATGGTCAAACACAAAGTCAGCAATGCGCTGCTCCTGCGGCGACAGTTGCGGATAGTGACTGCGAAGGCGTTCATCGAGCTGTTTCATCATCGGTCCTGTAACTTTCGTTTCATCACAAGCTAGCATAAATCGATCCAGGCTGGCGTAACACCAAAACTGGAACGGCTCTTGCTTTACCATTGCTACAGACTGGTAGCGGCGCAATTTGTTGCGCTTGTTTTCCCTATCCAGCGCGCCAAATCGCGCCGCTACAAAAGAATAATCCGGGAACAGTTCATTATGATTCAAAGCAATATGGCCCCGATGGGCATGGCGGTGACGCCACATCACCTTGCCAGCGAAAGCGCACTGGCGGTACTGCGTGAAGGCGGCAACGCGCTGGAAGCGATGGTGGCGGCCGCGGCGACCATCGCGGTGGTCTATCCGCACATGAATGGCCTTGGCGGCGACGGCTTCTGGCTGGTGGTGCCACCCAGCGGCGATCCGATTGCCATCGATGCCAGCGGCGCTGCCGGCTCGCTGGCGCACCCCGACTTCTACCACGGCGAAAGCCATATCCCGCATCGCAGCCCCAAAGCGGCACTGACGGTCGCCGGCACCGTCAGCGGCTGGCAGGAAGCGCTGACGCTGGCGCACGAACTGGGCGCGACGCCGCTGCCGCTGAGCCGTTTGCTGCGCGATGCGATTCGCTATGCGGCCGATGGCATTCCGGTCACCGCCTCCCAGGCGGCGGCGACAGCGGCAAAACAGCATGAGCTGCAGCATCAGCCCGGTTTTGCTGCCACCTTTCTGCCTGATGGCGCACCGCCCGCCGCCGGCAGTCGTTTTACCCAGCCGGCACTGGCACAGACGCTGAGCGTGCTGAGCGAGCAAGGGCTGGAGAGCTTTTATCGCGGTGAGCTGGCGCACCATCTGGCACGCGAAATGGGCGCGCTCGGCATGCCGATTACGCTGGACGATTTACACCGGCAGCGCGCCCGGCGCTGCACGCCGCTGCACCTCGCGCACAGCGAAGGCGATATCTGGAACATGACGCCGCCAACGCAGGGGCTGGTATCGCTGGCGATCCTCGGGATCACCGATCGTCTGGCGATGGCCGACGCCAGTGAAGCGCAGACGGTGCACCGCATCGTTGAAGCCACCAAACAGGCCTTTGCCTTGCGCGATCAACACATCACCGATCCGCGTCACATGGCGATTGATGTGCAGTCGCTGCTGAATGCCGATTATCTCGGCACGCTGGCCGCGCAGGTGCAGGACGATCGCGCCGCGCCCTGGGGCACCGGACGCGGACCGGGCGATACCGTGTGGATGGGCGTGATGGACAGCAGCGGCCTGGCGGTCTCCTTTATCCAGAGCATTTACCACGAATTTGGCAGCGGCGTCGTGCTGCCCGGCACCGGTATTACCTGGCAAAACCGTGGCGCGGCGTTCAGCCTGCAGCCGGATCACCTGCTGACGCTGGCACCGGGCAAACAGCCGTTCCATACGCTCAATCCAGCGGCTGCACGCCTGAAAGATGGCCGCACGCTGGTGTACGGCTCAATGGGCGGTGATGGCCAGCCGCAAACCCAGGCGGCGATCTTTACCCGCTATGTCATTCAGGGCCAGCCGCTGCAGCAGGCGGTCAGCGCACCGCGCTGGCTGCTTGGCCGCACCTGGGGCCAATCCTCGGACTCCCTCAAGCTGGAGGCGCGCATCGCGCCTGAAACCGTGCAGCAGCTGCGCGCGCTCGGTCATGAGGTCGAACTGCTGGCTGAATACAGTGAAGTGGTGGGCCACGCCGGCGCCATCGTCAGACACAACAATGGCATGCTGGAAGGCGCGTTTGATCCGCGCAGCAACGGCAGCGCTGCCGGTTTTTAACGGAGACAATCATGAGTGCACAACCGGACTGGGCGGCCTACATCGTCCAAATGGAACAAATTCTGGCGCTGGAACTGGACGATACGCGCCGCGCTGAATTGCTGACGCAGTTTAACCGTATCGCCGCAATGGCGCAGCCGCTGATGGCGCTGCCGCTGGACGATCGCCTGGAAGTGGCGGGAGTATTTCATCCATGACGCTGGCAGCCTTATCGATTAGCCAGCTGCAGCAGGCACTGGCGCAGGGCGATCTCAGCGCGCGCGACATCGCACAGCAGACGCTGGCCGCCATTGAACAGCATAACCCGGCGATCAACGCCTGGACCGCCGTCACCGCGCAGCGCATGCTGCGGGAAGCCGATCGGCTGGATCAGCAGCGTCAGCGCGGCGAGCCGCTGCCGGTGCTGGCTGGCATTCCCTATGCGGTAAAAAACCTGTTTGACGTCGCCGGTCACAGCACGCTTGCCGGTGCCAGCCTGTTCAGCGAGCGGCCGGTGGCGCAGCAGGATGCATGGGCGGTCTCTAAGCTGCAGCAGAGCGGCGCGCTGCTCTCCGGCATGCTGAATATGGACGCCTACGCTTACGGCTTTACCACCGAGAACACCCATTATGGTGCCACCCGCAACCCGCGCGATCTGTCGCGCGTGGCCGGCGGCTCATCTGGCGGTTCCGCGGCAGCCGTCGCTGCCGGGCTGGTGCACTTTTCACTCGGCACCGACACCAACGGCTCGATTCGCGTGCCTGCTTCGCTGTGCGGCATTTTCGGCCTGAAACCCACCTTTGGTCGTCTGTCGCGCAGCGGCAGCCATCCGTTTGTCGCCAGCCTCGATCACATCGGTCCGTTTGCCCGCTCGGTGGAAGATTTGAGTCTGGTCTACGATGCGCTGCAGGGCGGCGACGCCAGCGATGCGTTTCAGGCGGCGCGGCCTGCGGAACCGGTCAGTGACAGGCTCTCTGCTGGCAGCGAAAAGCTGCGCAGCGCGGTGCTGGGCGGCTTTTTTGCTGACTGGTGCAGCGATGAGGCGCGCGCGGCGGTGGCGGTAGCGGCCAGCGCGCTCGGCGCGACAGAAGAAGTGACGCTGCCCCAGGCCGAACTGGCGCGCTCGGCCGCGTTTATCATGACCGCCGCGGAAGGCGGCAATCACTATCTGCCGGCGCTGCGCACCCAGCCAGAACGCTTTGAGCCGAATTCACGCGAACGCCTGCTGGCTGGCGCGATGCTGCCCGCCGCGTGGTATGTGCAGGCCCAGCGTTTTCGCCGTCACTTCCAGCAGCAGGTGCTGCCGCTGTTCGACCATTATGACGTGCTGATCGCCCCGGCCACGCCCTGTACCGCCACCACCATCGGCCAGGAAACCATTCACATCAACGGTCAGGATTTGCCGACACGCGCCAGCATGGGCATGCTGACGCAGCCGATTTCGTTCCTCGGCCTGCCGGTGTGTAGCGTACCGCTGCTCACTGCCAGCGGCTTACCGATTGGCCTGCAGCTGATTGCTGCGCCGTTTAACGAACAGCTGGCGCTGCGCGCCGCCTGGGCACTGCAGCAGCAGGGTGTGACGCTGCCACAAACCTCTTTTATGGATGCCTGAAGATGACACCTGAACATATCGATCGTCCGGCGATACTGGCTGAAGTCACCGCCGCGTTTTACCGCTACGAGCAGGCGCTGGTGAGCAATGATGTCGCGGTGCTGGACGAGCTGTTCTGGCACGATACGCGTACGGTGCGACTCGGTGCCGGAGAAAATCTGTACGGGATTGACGAGATTCGCGCCTTTCGCGCGGCGCGGCCATCAAAGGGGCTCGATCGCACGCTGCGCAATACGGTCATCACCACCTTTGGCGATGACTATGCGGTATGCAGCACCGAGTTTACCCGCGAGGGCGTAGAGAAGATCGGCCGTCAGCAGCAGACCTGGGTACGGCTGCCGTGCGGCTGGCGTATCGTGGCGGCACAGGTGAGTTTGATGAGCTGAGGCGGGCGCGAGTGTTGCCCTCTCCTGATAAGAGAGGGCAAAAACGACCTGACATCCGTGGAAGGTAAGGCCGCTCAGGCAGCCGGATGCGTTTTCATCCAGTGATCGGCAATCTGCTGACGCGTGCACACCCACACCTTGTCGTGCTGCTGAATATGGTCGAGGAAACGCTGCAGCGCGCGGAATTTCCCCGGACGCCCCAGCAGACGGCAGTGCATGCCAATCGACATCATCTTCGGCGCCGTCGCGCCCTCTTCATACAGCACATCAAAGGTATCGCGCAGATAGGTATAGAACTGCTCGGCGGTGTTGAATCCCTGCGGCGTGGCGAAGCGCATGTCGTTGCACTCCAGCGTGTAGGGAATGATCAGATGCGGCTTCACCGTGCCGTCCTGACAGGTAACCTGCGTCCAGAACGGCAGATCGTCACCGTAGTAATCGCTGTCGTAGCTGAAGCCGCCCTGCTCGACCACCAGCCGCCGCGTATTGGGGCTGTCGCGCCCGGTATACCAGCCGGTGGGGGCTTTACCGAATAACTCGGTGAGCACGTCCACTGCCTGCTGCATGTGCTGACGCTCGGTTTTGGCATCCATCCCCTGATAGTGAATCCAGCGCCAGCCGTGGCTGACCACATCGTAATCGGCGGCTTTGATGGCCTCGACAATCTGCGGATGCCGCGCCAGCGCCATCGCGACGCCAAAGATGGTCAGCGGCAGGCCGCGCTGCTGAAACTCCTGATGGATGCGCCAGAAACCGGCACGCGAGCCGTACTCATACAGGGAATCCATCGACATGTGGCGATCGGCATAGCTGGCGGCACCGATGATGTCGGAGAGAAACTGCTCAGAGCCCGCGTCACCGTGCAGCACATTGTTTTCAGCGCCCTCTTCATAATTGAGCACGAACTGCACCGCCACCCGCGCCTCACCCGGCCACTGCGCGTGCGGCGGCTGGCCCGCATAGCCAATCAGATCGCGCGGATAATTTTTGTTGAAGCTGTACTCTTTCTTTTCAGATACATCACTCATTCTGCAAGTTCCTGTCATCAGTCCTCAACCAGCCCTTAGTTTAGGTGCTGAAATGCCGCACTGAGCGGTTTTTTAATCGGGTAAGCCAGATCGCCGTGTTTGCTGGTACCAAAGCCCAGCGCCAGTAATGACTCGACCATTTTCACCGCCGCACTGACGCCATCAATCACCGGCAGGCCCAGCTCTTTAGTCAGGTCCTGCGCCAGCGACGCCATGCCGCCGCAGCCCAGCACAATCGCGCCGCTGCCATCTTCACGTTTCGCCTGCAGACAGCGCTCACGCACTTTCTCCTGCGCGACGCCGCTGCCGTCCTCAAGCGCCAGCACCGGCAGGTCAATGGCGTGCAGCGCGGCACAGTGATGGCTGAATCCGTATTGCTGCAGCAGATGGCGGGCGATCACCAGCGTGCGCGGCAGCGTGGTGACAATCGAAAAGCGCGTCGCCACCAGCGTCGCGGTGTGCATCGCCGCTTCGGCAATGCCAATCACCGGTCCGCTCGCCAGTTCGCGCGCCGCCAGCAGTCCCGGATCGCCAAAGCAGGCGATGATATGGCCGCTGACGCCCTGCTCTTTGCCGCGTTTTACCTGTTCCAGCACGCCCACCGCGGCAATCGCTTCATCAAAGTGTCCTTCAATGGAGGGCACGCCCTCGATCGGGCACACCGCCACAATCTCCGTGCCAGGTGCGGCCACGGCGCGTGCCGCTGCGCCGATGGTCGCCGTCATGGCGGCGCTGGTATTCGGGTTGATCACCTGGATCAGGCTCATGATGCCGCTCCTTTATGACCGGCAAATAACCGGGTGAAATCAGGCAGGGTTTCGCCGCTGCGTTCAAAGTGCAGGCTGGCGACGATATGTTCGAAGTGATGCTGCAGCGCCGTGGTTAACGCCGGCAGATCGTTTTGCCGCAGCAGATCCACCAGCCGATCGTGATGATCGCAACGACAGCCGCGCTGCCACGGTGCACCGTAAGCGGCGATCACCAGCGAGGAGCGCTGCGTCAGGCGCGTCACCATGTCAGTTAGCACCTGGTTGCCGGAAATCGCCTGCAGCTGGATATGAAAAGCCGCAGACAGACGGATGGCGGCGGCCCCGTCATGCTGCTGGTGCGCCTGCTGCTCGTCGGCAATTAAGCCACTTAGCGCGGCGAGATGCGGCGGCTGCAGATGCGCCAGCACCGCCGGCAGGTTGGCGCACTCCAGCAGGCTGCGCGTGGCGAAGATGTCGCGCGCTTCCTCCACGCCCGGCGTCGCCACCTGTGCACCACGTCTGGGCGACAGGGTGATCATTTGCACCGCCGCGAGGCGCTGCAGCACCTTACGAATGCCGGTGCGGCTGACGCCAAACACCTCCGACAGCGCCTCTTCCGGCAATTTGCTGCCCGGCGGCAGCTGGTGCTCCACGATGGCGTTCAGCAACGCCTGATAGATAGGTTCGTCTCTGTCATTCAGATCGGCAGCCGTTTTCTGGCCTGTTTCACTCTTCATTTCCCGCTCCGGCAAGTGACTGCATGCAGACATCGTATACGTGAAATTCATTTTTTGTATACAAGAAATCAATTCTGGCCTGGATCCTGCAATACCGTTTCACGCTGTCATTATTTTTCCATGAAGTTAAGAGGAGCAGGTTTCATGCCAAATCATTCTGAAGTGACCTCTGCGGTGGCCTCTGAAGCCAACGCCCATTACAGCCCGCGTCTGTGTAACGACGACCTGGCGCCGACCCGCAACCAGAGCTGGTCGTGGTACAACATTTTTTCGTTCTGGATGTCGGACGTGCACAGCATGGGGGGTTATGTAGTGGCGGCCAGCTTCTTCACCCTCGGTCTGGCCAGCTGGCAGGTGCTGCTGTGTCTGCTGGTGGGAATTTGCATCGTGCAGCTGTGCGCTAACCTGGTGGCAAAGCCGAGCCAGATGGCCGGCGTGCCTTATGCGGTGATTTCGCGTCAGGCATTTGGCGTGTTCGGGGCCAACATCCCGGCGGTGATTCGCGGGCTGATCGCCTTCGCCTGGTACGGCATTCAGACCTATCTGGCGGCGAATGCGCTGATGCTGGTGCTGCTGAAGTTCTACCCGTCGTTAAGCAGCATGACGCAGAGCAGCTGGCTCGGCCTGTCGCAGCTTGGCTGGTGCTGTTTCGGCGTAATGTGGCTGCTGCAGGCGATGGTATTCTGGCATGGCATGAGCGCGATTAAACGCTTTATCGATATCGCCGGTCCGGCGGTATACGTGGTGATGGTGGCGCTGGCGGGCTGGATTGTATACAAAACCGGTTTTGACGGTATCTCCTTCACCCTCGCCAGTAAATCACTGAGCGCGGGCGAGCAAACCTGGCAGATGATTACCGCGACCGCGTTGGTGGTCTCTTATTTCTCCGGTCCGCTGCTCAACTTTGGTGACTTCTCGCGCTACGGCAAAAGCATGGGTGAGATTCGCCGCGGCAACCGCTGGGGCCTGCCGTTCAACTTCCTGCTGTTTTCGATTGTGACCGTGGTCATCGTCTCGGGTACTCAGTCGCTGTTTGGCAAAATGATCACCGACCCGATCGAAACCGTGAGCATGGTAGGCAACGATGTGGCGGTCGCTATCGGGCTGCTGACCATGATTACCGCCACCATCGGCATCAACATCGTGGCGAACTTCGTTTCGCCAGCGTTTGATTTCTCTAACTGCTCACCGCAGAAGATCAGCTTCCGCGCCGGTGGCATGATCGCCGCCGTGGGTTCAGTGCTGCTGACGCCGTGGAATCTGTTCCAGTCGCCGGAGCTGATTCACTACACGCTGGATGTGCTGGGATCGTTTATCGGGCCGCTGTTTGGCATTCTGATCGCCGATTTCTACCTGATCAAACGCAGTAAGGTATACGTTGATGACCTGTTCAACGATACGCCAAAAGGCCGCTACTGGTACCGCGGCGGTTTCAATCCGAAAGCGATTGCTGCACTGCTGCCTTCCGTCGGCATTTGTCTGGTGATTAGCTTTATTCCGTCCCTGCACGCAGTGGCAAACTTCAGCTGGTTCATCGGCGTGGCGCTGGGCGCTGGCTGCTACCGCTGGCTGGCGCGCGCCGAACGTGAGGTGCCGCAAACCAGCTATCGTGCGGAAGTGGCGGTACAGAAGGATTAATGCGCTGGTGGTCGCCATGAATGGCGACCGTACGCCAGATGGGTATGATTCAGAAAAGCAAAAAGCCGATGCATTGCTGCATCGGCTTCTTTAAAGAGATTGGCGGAACGGACGGGGCTCGAACCCGCGACCCCCTGCGTGACAGGCAGGTATTCTAACCAACTGAACTACCGCTCCGCGCTTTGTTCCCCGTCGGGAACGAGGCGCATATTAATGGCAGCCTCATCCCTCGTCAACGCTTTTTACAGGGGAATCTCTCGTTTGCCGGTTTTTTCAGCTTAACGACGCTTTTCCACGCAAAATCAGCGGTTTCAGGCGCGCCACAGGCAGCTGCCGCCCTTCTTTTGCACCAGATCGAGCCGGCTCTCGTGCGCCATTATCTCTTCATCGCTGGCGCTAACCACGCGCAGGCCGGCGCCCGGACGAACGATGCGCTGAATGTGCTCGCCTGCCACCTGATTGCTCTGCTCGCCTTCCATCGAAAACGCCAGCGAGGTCTGGCCGCCGGTCATGGTGAGGAACACTTCGGCCAGAATCTCGGCATCAAGCAAAGCGCCGTGCAGCGTACGTTTGCTGTTGTCGATTTCGAAACGGTTACACAGCGCATCCAGGCTGTTGCGCTTGCCCGGGAACATTTTACGCGCCATCGCCAGGCTATCGGTGATCTGACAGAAGGTTTCTGTCTTGCCGATGTCACGCTGCAGCATGGCAAATTCGTAATCCATAAAGCCGATGTCGAACGAAGCGTTATGGATCACCAGCTCCGCGCCGCGAATGTAATCGAGGAATTCGTCGGCGATTTGCGCAAAGGTCGGCTTATCGGCGAGGAATTCATCGGCAATACCGTGTACGCCGAACGCTTCCGGATCCACCAGCCGATCGGGCTTGAGATACATATGGAAGTTGTTGCCGGTCAGGCGACGGTTAATCACCTCAACCGCACCGATTTCAATGATGCGATGTCCTTCATAGTGCACACCGATCATGTTCATGCCGGTGGTTTCGGTATCGAGGACGATCTGGCGGTTATTTGCAGTGCTCATAGGACTCGTTTTATGTCAGACTTGGCGTTTTGTCAGAAGGAAGTCTACCAGAGATGCGCAAACAGGTAGAAATATTCACCGATGGATCCTGCCTGGGCAATCCCGGTCCCGGCGGCTACGGCGCCATTCTTCGCTACCGCCAGCACGAGAAATTATTCAGCGCCGGCTACCGCCTTACTACCAATAATCGCATGGAGCTGATGGCGGCCATTGTGGCACTGGAAGCGCTGACCCAGCCGTGTGACGTGGTACTCAGCACCGACAGCCAGTACGTGCGCCAGGGCATCACCAGCTGGATTCACAACTGGAAAAAGCGCGGCTGGAAAACCGCAGAAAAGAAGCCGGTGAAGAACGTTGATCTGTGGCAGCGACTCGACGCGGCGCTCAGTACCCATCAGATTCAATGGGAGTGGGTAAAAGGCCATGCCGGTCATCCCGAGAACGAACGCTGCGATGAACTGGCACGCAGCGCTGCCGGCAATCCTTCCCTCGACGATATTGGCTATCAGGTTGAGTCCTGATCGCTGGCTTCACGAAACTGCCGCGTGGCATTGACCGCTGGCCGTAACTGGGTTTTGCCGGGCATCATCTTCACTTTGCCCGGCGTCAGCGGGAAGGTGCGCTTACGCGCAACCACGATATTCAGACAGCCCAGCGCCGGCAGGTGCGTGCTGATCATCTTGCCGCCCTGGCGGTGCCACGGCACCACCTGAAAACGCGTACGATACACCACTTCATAGTTGAGTAAGCTCAGCCAGTCGAGCAGGCGCACCTGGCTGAACATCCGTCCGCTCCACGGTGCGCGGCGCTGTAATCCGGGCAGGCCTTTACTGATGCCCAGCAGGCTGAATGGATTGAAGCCGCTGATAATCATCCAGCCGTCATCAATCAGTACACGATCCACTTCGCGCAGTACGCGGTGCGGATCCTGGCTCCAGGCCAGCGTGTGCGCCAGCAGACAGGCATCAATCGATTTGGCTTCAAACGGCAACTGTGTTGCGCTGGCGATGACGTGCAGCCCATCGCCCTCATCGCCCACATTAACCTGATGCGATATGGCACACTGGCGGGTATTGATTTCTGCGCTGAGGCTGCCAATTTTAAGCATATGAAAGCCGTACAGCTTGCCGAGATACGGTTGCAGTTGCTGGGTTAACGCGTCGCGGAAATAGTCGCCCCAGGGCATATCCTGCCAGGAGCGCGGCGCAGTCAGGATTTGGCGTGTTTTCGCTGGCTTCATGCTCTACCATTTTCCTTTTTCTACGACCTGAGAGGTGTTTATGAATCTTACCAGTATTCCCGCGTTGCAGGATAACTACATCTGGACACTGAACGATGAACAGGGACGCTGTCTGATCGTCGATCCGGGTGAAGCCCGGCCGGTGCTGGAAAAAATTCGCGCCAATCACTGGCAGCCGCAGGCCATTCTGCTGACCCATCATCATCACGATCACGTGGGCGGCGTTAGCGAACTGCTGGAGCACTATCCGCAACTTGAGGTTTATGGTCCGCAGGAGACCGCCGATAAAGGCGCGCGCACTATTCTCAGTGACGGTGATGAATTTACGCTGCTCGGGCTAAATTTCCGCGTCATCGCAACGCCTGGACACACTTTAGGACATATCTCATATTTCAGCTCACCTTATCTTTTCTGTGGCGATACGATGTTTTCGGGTGGCTGCGGACGACTGTTCGAAGGCACTGCGCAGCAAATGTTTGAGTCGTTTCAGGCGCTTAATCAACTCCCTGCCGATACGCTTATCTGCTGTGCGCATGAATACACTTTATCCAATATGAAGTTTGCTGCGGCTATTCTGCCTCATGACCCGAAAA
>NZ_JASEWO010000192.1:0-7819 GCF_030024295.1 Pantoea sp. Pa-EAmG | reverse complement strand
ATGCTTTTTTCACCCGCGCCGAATCTGTCGAGTTCATACTGCATGTCATCGCTGACAACACGTTTCCCTCTGGCAATCTGAAGAATTGCCTCGATCAGTTCGCCGACTTCTTTGGTTTTACTGATATAGCCCCTGACGCCATTTTTCAGCACCATCTGCACCAGCGCCGGACTCTCGATGGCGGAATACATCAGTATCTTCAGTTTTGGATAATGGGCTCGCAGCTGTTTGATCAGCTGCAGTCCATCAACGGTATCTTTGCCGCCCAAAACATAATCCAGGACGAGAAGGTCCACGTTGTGATGGGTCAGATAATGCATTAACTCTTCCCGATTTTTGCAAAGCGCAACCAGAGAAAGTGAAGCATGATGCTGAATGCTGATCTTTAATGCTTCGCGGATCAGTGGATGATCGTCAACGACCACAATGTTAATCACGTTGTTATCCTTAAAGTTCATTCTGTCTCTCCTTCAGTCAGGAAAAGTCTGGAAAACCAGAAGACATTATTGTACCCGCTGACCCAGCCACTTTATCAGCATGCCGGCGTTAGCATAGCCGCGTATCAGGGAAGCATAGCCATCCACGCGGCTACTGACTTCACTCACGCGGTTATTGTAGTAATCGCTCTCGGCACTAAGCACATCAAGTAAGGTGCGTTTGCCAAGATGGTACCATTGCTCAAAAAAGGCAAGGCGGATGCGGTCGGTTTCCGCCGTCAGATTATGATACAGGGCAGCACGTTCCAGCTGTGCTTCTGCGTCCTGAAGTGAGGCGTGGATCCGCTGTTCCGAATCACGGCGCTGTTCTTCGACGCTTTGCATGCTGGCTTCCGCCCGGGCAAGCGCAGCACGTTCCGCCGCGCTGCCGGAACCGCCACGGAAGATCCCCCAACTGACCTGCACACCGGTCTGAAATGCCTGCCTTCTGCCCAGCTCATCCTGTCCGGTGTTCTTACTGACGACCCAGTTAATTTTGGGAAGGCCGGACGAGCGTACCGCTTCCGCCTCTGAGCGCGCCGCCCGAGCCTCAGCCAGCGCTTTCAGAATGAGCGGATTATTCGGGATCTGACTGGCCAGCTTTGAGCCATCCGGCACTGATAATCCCCATTCACTGCCGGGTGGCAGGCTGACCTCAAAATGTCCCAGCAGACGCTGTAGTACGATGTCCTGATCGCGGGCTTTGGCGACCGAACTGTCCAGCGATGCCTGCGCTGAGAGCAGTCGCCCGCGTGCCTGGGTCAGCTCACTGCGACGTCCCTGATCGACATCCACAATACCACTGAGCATGTCGGTCAGGGATTTCATTCTTCTGACGTAGTCCTCGCTGATGCTGATAATCAGCTGCTGTTTATGGCGTTCCAGCAAAGCGGCGCTGACGTCCAGTGCCAGACTTTCGGCTTCTGCACTGATAGCCGCGTCTGCGGCGCTTGCCTGGTCCTCACGCGCCCGGATAGTGTTACTTGTCTGACCAAAATCGTAGAGCGTAGTCGCCATATTGACGCCAAAGGACACCACATCATTCTTACCCGACGAGGGGCGGTTCCCGCTGCCGAAATACAGGCTCTGACTTGAGCTGGTCACATCCACCTGAGGCCAGCGCTGGCCTTTTGCTTCATCAACGTTCCCCTGTGCGGCTTCGGCCTGATAGCGCACGTTACTGAGGCGGGGACTGATGCGCACGGCCTGATTCACTGCGCGCGCAAGCAGAGCCCGAATGTCTGCACCGGAAGCTGAGTCCGTTTTAGGAAGCGGCGCGCGTGAAGCCGAAGCGGTACTGCGGGTCCAGCGAGGTGACTGATCCACCGGGCGTGACAGGGTGGCATTGCTCTTCAGATTCTGCATTGATGCCGCGGTGCTTTCTGTCTGCACTCTGGCTGCTGGTTGCGGCGTTTTCCTGACAACAGGAGCAGCATTGCTGACCGGCGTACTGGTCAGCAATGGCTTCTGATTCGCCCTGACAGACTTTGATGCCGGTGCGTCAGCACCGTCTGCTACGGATACAAACTGCAGCAGTTCGTCATCCGTTCCGGCAAAGCCTTTGGCTGCCGAAAAAGCAAGCAGGATCCCGGCACTTACCAGTGTCAGGACAAAATGAAAATTGTTGTTCATGTTATTAACGCTCACGAAATGCTTCACGGGCCTTTAGCACCGGCTTAAGCAGATAATCAAGAATGGTTTTTTCGCCGGTTTTAATTTCAACGGTGGCAACCATGCCCGGAATAATCGGCAGCGATTTACCGCCGGCATCAAGATGACTTTTGTCAGTCAGCACCATGACGCGGTAATAGATGGCATCGGGCCTACCGGCCGCTGCCTTCTGATCGTCTTTCAGCGTATCCGGACTGATATTTTCCACACGTCCGGTAAGGCCACCGTATATGCCGTAGTCGTAGGCGGTAATTTTCACTGTGGCCGGCAATCCGGGATGCAGAAAGGCCACGTCGGCCGGCCGGATCTGGGTTTCGACCAGCAACTGTTCTTCAAGCGGGATAATTTCCATAATGTGCTCGCCCGGCTGAATGACGCCGCCAATGGTACTGACGCGCACGTTTTTTACCGTGCCCCGTACCGGTGCCGTCAGGGTGGTCCGATCCACCACGTCAGCACGTCCGACCAGACTTTCAGTGGTCTGGGCGAGTTCAAGTTCCAGCTTGACCAGCTCTGCGTTGGCTTCTGCCTGATAGCGATTCCGGCGCTCTGTGATTTGAGAAAGGATGTCATTGGCCTGTCGGCGCATGCGCAGCAGCTCTACTTCAGAGAGCAGCCCTTTAGCAGCCAGCGGTTCAGACATTCTGATCTCACTTGCTGAAAGGTTATAGCTGCGCTGTAAGGAGTCCACGCTGGCATTCAGCGCGCTCAGTCGTGCCTGGTATGCCTGCTTTTCCTGCGCCACGACGACAGGGTCCTTCATGACCTGTTCATCAAATTCCAGTGGCTGGCCATAGGCTTCAGCGCGCAAACGGGCAATGGTGGCTTTAAGGCCAATGACTTTTGTCAGTACTTCGCGGTAGCTGGACTGCGCACGTGTCGGGTCAATCTGCAGCAGGGTCTGTCCGCGCTCGACGATGTCTCCTTCCTGCACGCTGAGGCTTGCCAGAATGCCGCCTTCCAGGCTTTGAATAACCTGCTCACGGCTCTTGGAGACGATTTTGGCTTCCCCTTTGGTAATCTCCTCCACGCGGGCATAGTTTGCCCAGATAAGCCCCACCGTCAGCACCGCCAGTATGATGTAAAGCACCAGCTTCGAACTGGGTGTGGTCTGAGCCATCAGAGAAGCCTCAATATCGTTCATAAAGGCAACATCACTGTTAGTCAGCGCGCTCTTCTTTCTACGAAACATGATGATTTTCCTAAACGGTTGCAGTGGTGGCAGGCTCAGGCGGAACCGGAACACCAGTCTTCCCGGCGGGCTTTCCCGGAGACGATTTTTGCTCAGGCGATCCCTGCAGCGCCTTCAGAACCCGTTCTTTCGGGCCGTCCAGCGCCACTTTGCCGTCCTCAATAACAATGATGCGGTCAACCAGCGCCAGCATTGACGGCCGGTGGGTGACGACAATAAGCGTTTGCTGATGCACGGCCTGCCCGAGCTGCGTGATGAACTGTCGTTCGGTCTGAGAATCCATTGCGCTGGTTGGCTCATCCATCAGCAGCAGCGACGGCGTGGCAAGCAACGTTCTGGCCAGTGCGACAAGCTGACGCTGTCCGCCGGAAAGCCCTTCGCCTCCCTCACCCACCGGGAGATTTATCCCTGCCGGATGGCGGGCCGCTACGCCGTCCAGCCCGGTCAGTTTCAATACCTGCAGCAGTGCGCGCGCGGTCGCGTTCTGATTGCCTATCATGATGTTTTCGCGGAGCGTGCCGTGGAACAGACGCGCCTGCTGACCCACAAATCCGACGGCTTTTCGCCAGTCGGCGGGGTCAATCTGATTAACGTCGAGATCGTCAGCGAACATCTGTCCTTTCACGGGCTGATACAGGCGGGCAATCAGACGAAGCAGCGTCGACTTTCCGCTGCCGATGCGCCCGATGATCGCCACGCGCTCTCCCGCCTGAATGGACAGCGAAATTCCTTTGAGGATTTCCGGATTAGGCTGCATTGGCGGAGCAGGATATGAAAAACAGATGTCCTGGAGCCTGATGCTGCCGGTAATGTCGGGCTGCGGGAGATAATCCCGCTTGACGTCACGATCGGTGGGCATATCCATCAGTTTGTTCAGCGAGCTCAGCGCTGCTTTCGCCTGCTGAAAACGCACGGCCAGTCCGACCACCTGCGCCAGCGGCGCGGTACAGCGGCTGGACAGCATTACGGTGGCGATCAGCGCTCCCATGGTCAGGGTACCGGCATCAATCAGATACACGCCGGTCACGATCAGCAGCACCGTCTGGAACTGCTGCACGAAAGTGGTGACACCAGTGGCCATGGATGAAAATCGTTTGGACTTCATGCCGGATGCCGACTGCAGCGCGCTGAAGTTCTGCCAGCGTCGCTGCATCCAGGATTCACCGGCGGTCGCTTTGAGCGTTTCCATACCTTCAATGGACTCAATCAGCACACCCTGCTTCAGGGAGCTTTCACGCAGGTTTTCTTTCATGATCCGCGCCAGCGGCCACTGAATAGCCACGCTGATGATGACAATAACGGGGATAATCAGCAGGGGGATCCACGCCAGCGGGCCGCCGATGACGAAAATGACCGCGACAAAAAGCAGTACAAACGGCAGATCGCTTATCGCCGCCAGAGTGGCAGAGGCGATAAAATCGCGCACGGATTCAAACTCGCGGATCTGGTTAGCAAATGAACCCGCAGAGGCAGGCTTGTGTTCCATCTGCACCGCCAGCGCCTGACGGAAGAGTACGGCACCCAGCACCAGATCGGCTTTCTTACCTGCGACATCTATCAGGTGTGCGCGGACAAAACGGGTAACCGCTTCAAAGAGCATGGCGATGCTGACCCCAGCCGCCAGCGACCAGAGGGTGACAAAAGCCTGATTAGGGATCACGCGGTCATAGACGTTCATGGTGAAGAAAATGGAGGCCAGTGCCAGCACGTTGATCAGCACTGCGGCCAGCGCGGCGCTGCGGTAATACCGGCGATAGCGCCAGAGCGTGCTGAACAGCCAGTGGCCTTCAGGTTTTGGCAGCGAGTCGGCCTCGCCCGGCATCACCCGGGCATCAGGTTTCACCAGAATGGCGTAACCACTGTAATACCCGGCCAGCTCTTCGTGCGGCAGCTCGACCGCAGCAGCGCTGACCTCCGGCAGGATCACCTGATACAGCAGCGATTTTTTGCCTTCGCTGTTTTTGACCTCACGTCGGCCCAGCAGGACGCAGCCGGCTGAGCCTTCTCTTATCAGCAGCACCGGCATAATCTGAGCAGGTAATTCCTGCAAGGCGCGCTGAACGAGTCCACCGGTCAGGCCTGCATTCTCCAGCGCATTCAGCGCCAGCGAAGGCGTCAGCACGGATGAACGCGGCAGGCCTGCCAGCAGCCCCTCGTCGGTTTTTCCCAGGCCATAATGATGACAAATCCAGGACACGCTCTGCAGGAGGCTGTCATCAAGACGGGTGAACGCTTTTGCACCGTGCGTATCGCCGGGCGTGGCGCTGTTATTAACGTTATGCATACTTCACTCTCTGGATAGCAGGACCCAGAGCCCGTCTCTGCGTCACCAGAAAATTCTGACATGAAGCAGGCGTAAACCCTTCCCAGACGCGTCCTGTTTCTGAGACAGCGTAAGAAAAAGGTTTTACCGGGCATACACGTTAATATGCTGTTCGCTCAGGCAGCGGCTGTCACACGCAGTGGCATCGGTGCCTGGCACCAGCTTGATGCGATCGCGGGGTATGGCATCGCGCATCAGCTGTTCCTGCAACTGCTCTGCCTGCTGCAGCCCAAGCCCGCTCGGCTCTGCCTGTGAAACGGGACGTACAATTATCTGCACCTCGTTAATCCGGCTCAGGTTCTGGCGCAGCATGACGGCGAGCTCTGCGATCGCCTGACGGCCCGCTTCACTCAGCTCTCCGGAATCCGGCATGAACAGTTCGTCACGCTCAATGACATAACGCTGCACCGCCTGCACCCTGTCAGTGTCATAAACGCAGGGGATCACGCCGGAGGCCCGGTTCAGCAGATGAATCTGACGCTTCAGGCCCTGTAACTGCCGTTCGGCTTCACTGCGTTGCACAGTCTGGGGCAGAGCTTCATCTGAATCACTGGCGCGAAGAAAATAGGTGTAGCCGGGTTTGAGCTCTGCGGAGTAGCGCTCTGTGACTTTACCGGGATACTGGCTGCCTGCTGCAGCGCGTGCGCCCAGGGTGTGCTTTCCCGGGGACAGACAAAAACGTGTATATCCTCCCGGCAGCAGCGAGCTTTGAAACTCGCCATCAACGTATACGTTAATCCCGACTTGTTTTGCCGCTCGCTCAGCCGGGGCCGGGCGATAATAGACAACGTGGCTCATCTCCTGAACCACTGGAGGTGCAGGATGATACTTTTCAGCAAACAAAGCAGGTGAGGCCTGTACGCCCGAAACGAGCAGCAGGGAAAATAAAAATAAGCGTTTCATAAAAAAGATCCGAAAAAAGGGACGGCCTGAGCCGTCCCCTGAAGATTAACACGCAGAGTGCGGTGACAGATTTATCGCGCCGCGCTGCCGTCGACGCGGACCGCCACGCGGCGGTTAGGCGCGTAGCAGGCGATCTGCTCGGCTTTGCTGCCGCTGCACGTTTCGACCACCGGCTGGCCCATACCGGCGCTGCTGGCCGTAATGGTGCGGGCTGACACGCCGGCTTCCACCATCAGCTGACGTACGGTGTCGGCACGACGCTGACCCAGCGCGGCGTTAGCGGCTTCAGAACCAATCGGATCGGTATGACCGATAACTTGAATGCGGCGAACCTCGCTGTGCTCGCGCTGGATCTGGCTGACGAGATCATTTACCGCCTTTTGTCCCTGCGAGGTGATGCTGTTTCGATCGGACTTGCCGAAGCGGAACAGCACGTCACCTGACAGCGTGTACTCTATCGGTCCTTGCAGATACTGACAGGCTTCCACCGCGGAGGCGCGGGAAAGCGTGTGCGACTGGAGGCGCATTGACTGCAGCGCGCGCTCTGCGTCGGAGCGACTTAGCGCCTCAGGCATACCGTTCTGACCCTGACTGACCTTCAGGAAGTAGGTCTTGCCACCTTCCAGCGTGGTGCGCCACGGCTGGGTGCGTTTACCCTGATAGGACGGTGCGTCGTTCACAAAAGCGCCCAGCGTATGGCTGCCCGGTGCCACACAGAAGGTAGTGAACCCGCCCGGCAGCAGCGCCGAATGGTATTCACCGTCAATGTATACGTTAGCGCTGCCCTTCGCGGCTGCGCTGTCGCGCAGGAACACAATCTGGGCCTGGTGCTCACCAACGGCGGCAACCGGCTGATAGCCGCGGCCAAAGTTTTCGGCGGCCTGCGCCCCCGTTACGAATATTGCCAGTGCAGCAGCCAGCCCCAGCGCGGTCGTTCTGAAAATTGTCATGACTCCTCCACGGCCTCCCTGAGGAGGCCGGTTGATTAGATGATTGAGATTTTAGTTACACCAGGTTTGTGGTGACGCCTTCCTGTACCAGCAGCTCGACGTTTTCGGTGCTGTGCTGGTAGACCTCATAGCGCACGCCCGAAACCTCGACCACGCCCGTGGCTTTCGCCCAGTCGCCCGGGTCGGTGCCATTAAGCTGGTCGTCCAGATTCACCACGTCACCCGCGTTGCCTTTCACCATCATCTGCACAGTGTCGTCATTAACGAACAGGTTCTCACCGCCGTTAGCCAGAATATCACCCAG
>NZ_JASEWO010000191.1:0-7820 GCF_030024295.1 Pantoea sp. Pa-EAmG | reverse complement strand
ACTACCTGCGTGATGTCACCTCCCAGTTAAAAGAGATGCGTCACTATGCGCAGACCAACACTGAGACGCTTTCCAGCCACTGGCTGGCCTTTGATGCCGGGGAGTATAAGGATAAAGAGTACGCCACGCGTTTTGATACGCTGATCAACAAGCAGGGACAGCTGCTGGATGATATCGATCAGGCGATTCAGGATCTGGAAATCGCCATCAATCACAGCGAGCAGGAAAGCTAAGCGCGGCAGCTGGTGGCCTAATCGGCCACCAGCCACATCTCGGCTTCATCGAACATCTCTTCAACAATACGCGCAATTGTCGCCTTGTCGTTTTTACTCATATCGGTTTCGATGGCGTTACGCTCCATCGGCTTAACTCGCACTTCCAGATCCGGAAACACGCGCTGCACGCGTTTCTCCAGCTCCTGCAAAATCATTTCGCGCGCGCCCGGTAAACCGGCTACGTTGCGCTTGTCGTAAATCAGCTCCACAAACATCAGGGCATTCCAGTAATCAAAGTGGGAGCGTCATATTACTGTAAATAAAACCAGTGACAAGCGGCAGGGCGGCAATTATTTTCATACGGGTGAAACAGCGCGGCGTAAAGATGCAACGACAGGGGAGTAAAGCGGGCAAAAGCAGAGGGCGTACGCAAAAAATCGAACCTCTGGAGGTGGAAATCCAGCAACACCTCCAGAGGCGGTGCAATAGCACCTTTCGTTCAAGGACAATCGACGACAGTCGTCGTGAGTATTAAGTTATACAACTTTTCCCATTTTGTACAACTTTTTCCCCGGAAATTTCTCTCCGATCGCCTTTTTATCAGTGCATTGCTTATAACTCGTTCTTAATACAGAACTCTTCCCACGTCATACCCAGCGCTTCCGCGTGAGATTTCAGATAGGTTTCAATCGCTTGTGCAGCAACTGCTTTATCCGGTTCCGCCAGCTGGATGGAGAACAGCATGCCGTCGAGCTTCTTCTGACGCAGAAACGCGGCATAGATGCGCTCGGCGTGCCACGCGCGCAGTTCACGCAGGGACATATTGGCGGCGCGCGCATCACTCTCACTCAGTTCATCCAGCGCGGACTGAAAATCAGGGTGGGCGGTGAAAAACAGGCTGCGGGCCTGGGCGTAATACTCTTCAGGGGTTTTCATTCGGGGTTCCTGCCGGTCAAATTGCGCGTTAGTGTAACCCGCACACGGCGACTTGTCAGGAACCCCGAATGTTTACTGCTGTGCGGCCTGCAGGCGCGTCACGTCCTGCTGATTTTTTTCCAGCGTTTGGTCCACCGTCAGCTTGCCCTGCAGCAGCGCCGCCAGATTCTGCCCGACGGCGTTACCCATCTGATCAAAGCCAGCAATACTGACGTACTGCACACCGGTGTAAGGTACGGTGTTCAATGTCGGTTGATCGACGGTGGCGGATTCAATCGCGCTGCGCACCTGAGCGGCGTAAGGCGCCAGGCGCTGGTAGTTTGGCTGCTGGTAGGTGGAGTTGCGGCTGCCGGGTGGCACCGCTCCCCAGCCGACGGTATCCGCGACCTGCTGAATATACTGCCGCGAGGTCGCCCAGCTGATGAAGTCCACGGCGGCGGCGCGCTGCGGTGAGTTAGCCGGTACCGCCAGCGCCCACGACCACAGCCAGTGCGAGCCGTTGCGCGTAATGCCGCCCGGCGCCGGCGCAAACGCCAGCTTGTCCGCTACCAGCGAGATCTGCGGGTTAATCAGCAGCCCGGCGGCGACGGTACTGTCGATCCACATCGCGCATTTTCCCTGTGCGGTAAGACGCAGGATCTGGCCAAAGCTATTGCTGGCCGTATCCGGCGGACCGTCCTGTTTCACCATCGCCAGATAATCGGTCAATACCTCACGCCACTCTGGCGAATTCAGCGTCGGCTGCCAGTGATCGTCAAACCACTGCGCACCATAGGCGTTGGCCATGGTGGTGAGCAGGGCCACGTTATCGCCCCAGCCGGGCTGGCCGCGCAGGCACAGGCCATAGATACCGTGCTGAGGATCGGTGAGTTTCGCCGCAAAATTTTTGATGTCGGTCCAGTCGGGATCGTCTGGCATGGTCAGCCCTTTCGCCGCAAACAGATCTTTGCGGTAATAGGTCATGCTGCTTTCCCCGTAAAACGGTAGCGCGTACAGCGTTTGCTGCCAGGATAGTGCTTTGCGCACCGGCGTCAGCAGATCGTCGCTGTCATACTCTGGCGGCAGGTTATTGAGCGGCGCCAGCCAGCCTTTTTTACCCCACAGCGGCGCTTCATAGGTACCCACGGTAATCACATCAAATTTTGCGTCACCGCTGTTCATGGCTGCCAGCACCGCCTGGCGCAGGGCGCCATCATCCATCACGTGCCATTGAAGTTTCACGTCCGGATGCTGCTGTTCGTAACGGCTCGACAGCTGCTGCATGATAGTCATGTCACCATTGGCAATGGTGGCGATATTGAGCGTGGTGGCGGCCTGGCTGAGCAGCGGCAGCGCGGCCAGCAGCGCGATTATGGTACGCTTCATGGCGGCTCCTTATGGCTGCTGCAGGCGGAAGAATGCCATTTTTTCCACCAGCAAACCAGCATGCTGGCTCACCGTCTGGCTGGCCGCGCTGGCCTGCTGCACCAGCGATGCATTCTGCTGGGTGGCGCCGTCCATCTGGATTACCGCGGTGTTCACCTGCTCGATACCGCTGGATTGCTGGCGGCTGGCCACAGCGATCTCGCCAACGATATCCACCATGCGCGCCACGCCGTGGTTGATGTCGTTAAGCATCTCGCCAGAGCGCTGCACCAGCGCGCTGCCGGCTTCGACTTTACCTACGCTGGCATCGATCAGCGCCTTGATCTCCTGTGCGGCACCGGCCGAACGCTGCGCCAGCTGTCGCACCTCTGACGCCACCACCGCGAAGCCGCGTCCCTGTTCCCCGGCGCGCGCCGCTTCTACCGCCGCATTCAGTGCCAGCAGGTTGGTCTGGAAGGCGATTTCATCAATCACGCGGTTGATATCCGCGATGCGCTTGCTGGAGGATTCTATCTCCTCCATCGCACTCACCGCGTCGCGCAGTACACCGCTGCCGCGCTCGGCCTGATGGCGCACATCGCTTGCCAGCTCGTTGGCCTGCGCGGCGTTGTCCGCGTTGTGTTTCACCGTGGCGGTCATCTGCTCCATACTGGCCGCAGTCTGCTCCAGCGAACTGGCCTGCGCATGGGTGCGCTCCGACAGATCGTCGTTGCCATCCGCCATCTGGCGTGCCGCATCGCTCAGTGCATGGGCACTTTCGCCCACCTCGCGCACGATCTCCGCCAGCCGCACATCCATGCGCAGCAGCGCCTGCATCAGTTCCCCCATCTCATCGCGCGTTACCGTACCGATACGGTGATTGAGCTCGCCGCCGGCAATGGCATCCGCCAGCTCGCGCGCCTGGGCGATGGAACGGTTAATCGAGCGGATCAGCAGCCAGCCGGAGACCAGCGCCAGGCTCAGACCCAACAGCAGGATGGCGAACAGGCTATTGCGTGCCAGCAGGTAGTCGCGGTTGCCCTGTTGCCAGGCCGTCTGCGCATGCTGGCGCATCAGCGTATCCAGCTGATCGATATCCTGCTGCAGCAACTGGCTGCCGCTGCGCAGGCGGGTTTCGATCACCACCAGTGCGGCGGACGGGTTACCGCCTTTCAGCAGCTCACCGGCTTCGTGCAGCGCACCCTGCCAGCCGTCGAGATGGGTCAGGAAGCGCTGGCTCAGCGGTTTGGTCTGCGCATCAAACGCCAGCTGCTGCCAGGTATGGCGATCGGCGTTGATTTGCTGACCGTACTGCGCAATGCGTGCCAGGCGTTTTTCCACTTCACTGCTGTCGGTCCAGTAGCGCAGCGCATCGAACAGGGTAGCGGATTGCTCCTGCACCATGCGGTACAGGCGTGAAGAGTATTGCAGCGGGAGCAGCTCGTTCTGATAGGCATTTTGCGCGCGCTGATCGGCAGCGCGCAGGCCGATAATTCCCCAGACGGCAGCAATAATCAGTAACAGGCACAGCAGGCTGACAATCGCAGCCAGACGTGCGCGAAGGGTCAATCGCATAACAGCGTTCTCCGAAACCAGGGTGAGTAAGTCGTCAATATTGTTATGGGTGCAGGTGCTTTAGACTTCACATCAGGTTATCGGCGAAGAGTTGAACAGCTTGAGGGCGCCGGAGAAAGAGAAGGGGGAATCCACCGCAGATACCTTGCGTCACGCCGGGAAAACATTATAACGTAGCCGCCATTGATGCGAGTGTAGGGACCGAAGATGAAAAAGTGGATGGTACTGGCCGCGCTGGCGCTGAGCGGCTGTGCGCAAATCAACAGTTATGACGAAGCGGTAAAAACCCCGGCACCGCTGGAGCTGCAGGGTAACTGGCAGACGATGGGGCCGCAGAGCAAGCTGATCAGCAGCGAGGCTATGGCCAGCCTGATCGTTAGCGCTGATGGCGCTACCCTTGACTGCCGCCAGTGGCAGCGGGTGATTGCCAAACCGGGCAAGCTGACGCGCCTGGATGATGACTGGGTTAACGTTAACCGTCAGGCGCGTGTGATGCCGCTCTCGCTGGAGAACGGTGAGCTGCACTACGATGGCCTGACGCTGCGTAAAGTGGAACGCCCAACCGTCGAGTGCCAGCAGGCGCTGGACGAAGTGGCAAAGCGCCCTGGCGATGCGGTGATTCAGGATATTGAGCCGCAGATTCTCAGGCCGGTCTCGGCAGAGAAATAAGGGACAGAGCTGAAATGCTTTTCTTCCTCTCCCGACTGCGGGAGAGGACATTTCATCAGGCTGGAACGGTTATCGCTTCTGCAATAAATAGCTGTTTTCAAAGCCGGGCAAACTGCCAATCACATCGAACCCATTAAAATAGCCACCCGCGCGTAATAAATCCACAGCAGGACCGACCTGCGGTGAATACTGGTGATCGCGATAATCGTCAAAGACGATAAAGCCGCCTTGCACCAGGGTGGGCGAATATAACAGGAAATCGAGCAATACATGGCGGCCTTCGTGTCCGCCGTCAATATGCAGTAATACGGTACGCGGATTAAGGGCCTGCACCCGCTCAATACTTAATTCAGAGTAGCCACGGATGAGATTAACCTGGGGAAACAGCTTTTCGTGATAAAAGCGCAGCTCACTTTCCTGATTTGCCAGCTCCATGGGATCGATGCTGATAATGCGACGTTTATGCTGGCAAATTTCATTCATGAAAGCCGTCGATTTCCCTTTCCACACGCCGATTTCAATGATGTCACCCGCCACATTATTATGCTCGAGTAACCAGCAAAGATAACCCAGGCATTTTACATGGCTATGGAAAGAGAGTTCACGGCGCGCCATGGCCAGCTCTGCCGGTAATTCTGCCTGCGCCTGTGCCAGAGCATCACCGACCTTATCCCAGGTGTCATCGATGAGCTGCTGTATTTCAGGCTCCTGAAAAAAAACTTTTAAATCCGCGATATCGAGCATGTCGTTGCCTTATAAAGAGAGAATACAGCCGGCAAGGCTGAAAAGGTCTGCGTTAAATGTGCCACAGTTGCCATCATTCAAGGCGGTAATAAGGCTCAGTTTAAGGGGGTAATTAAACGCTTAGCATGGCGGGGGCGGTAAGAATCCAGGGAGAACAGCGTCTCCCTGACAGAGAGGATTATAAATCGCTGGGGTAAAGCACCTGACTGGAAAAACGACCATACGCGTTGGTGACTTTCTGTTGCTGCGTGGTTTGCTGGACCAGCGAACGCAGTTCTTCCATGCGGGTCGCCATCAACTGCTTAATCTCAAGCTCATTGTCCATCACCTGCTTCAGCATGGGCCGTAACTGGACACGCAGCGCAGCAGGCAGGGCGGAGGTATCACGGTCGTGCGCTACGTGCTTAACGCTGCTCACGTAAGCTGCCTCACTGGACACTAAATCATCCCAGTGCCCCTGGCGCGCCTGTTTCAACATCTGATTACTCAGGCTGAGCAAACGCTGATACCCCTGCAGCAGGTCGTTATCTGAAGTCATGGTTACGCTTCCTGAACGGCGTGAGGACCAATTTGTTTCCACGCGTCGGCAATGTTGCTCAGCAAGCGCTCGACTTCCGCAATCGCTGCCGGATCGTTGTGCAGGTTGGCTTCCAGCAGACGGCGGGTCATGTACTCGTAAAGATTATCCAGATTGGCAGAAATCTCTCCACCGGCTTCATGGTTCAGCCCGGCGCGTAAGCCATTAGTAATGATATTAATGGCTTTCGACAGCGCCTGGCCTTTACCGGGAATGTCGCCCTGATCCATCAGAATGGTGGCTTTCTTCATGGCGCTGAGCGCGCCATCAAACAGTAAAACCACCAGCTGATGTGGGCTGGCGCTTAACACGGCACTTTCCAGACCGACCTGTGCGTAGGCCTGCGTTCCCGATTTAGCGTACATATTTAACTCCTGTTAACTGCTCATGTTCGCGAACTGCTGCGTCAGATAGTTCTGGGTCTGGGTCATGGATGAGACCAGCGTATTCAGGTTCGTGAACTGTGTCTTGTAGCGCGCCATAGTGGCGGTAATCTGTGCGTTTACCCGATCGTAATCGTCAGACAGTTTTTTCAGCGTTTTATTGATGCCATCAGTGGCGTTCTGTACAGAGCCATTGCTGCCTAAAATCTGATCCAGATAGTTACTGGTTTGCGTCGCAAAGCCGGTGGTTTTGCCGTCACCGGACAGGAAACTGACCACATCCGCCGATTTTTCATCCAGCGCTTTGTTCAGCTTGGTGCTGTCGACGGTCAGCTTGCCATTCACGTCCTGGGTAATACCGATTTGTGACAGCAGGGAAATACTGCCGCCGCTTTGGGCACTGGTGGACAGCTTGGAGCGCAGGCTGGTCTGGATGTTACGCAGCGTGCCATCACCTAACAGATCGCCATTGCTGGAGTCCTGCGAGGTACTGCCCTGATCCACGGCAGTGTATTTGGTCTGGTTACTGATGGTGGTCTGCAGCGAGTTGTACGCGTCAACGTAAGCCTGCACCGCGGCGATCATCGGCGCATTATCCTTGGTGACGGATAAGGTTTCCGGGCTGCCGGTGTTGGTTTTGGTCAGATTCAGCGTGACGCCTTCCGGCGCATCAGTAATGGTGTTGCTGCTGCGGGTGATGGCGACGCCGTTGATGCTCAGTTTGGCGTCGGCAGCGGTTACCTGCTCCGTCATACCATTGCTGCTGCCACCTTTGGTAAAACCAATATACTGCGCCAGGGCGCTGTCATCGGTAGAAACCGTCATCTCGTTGGTGGTGCCGGTATCACGCGAGGTCAGGGCCAGATAATAGGTATTGTCATCGGATTTGATGATACTGGCGGTAACGCTGCCCTGCTGTTTGTTAATCGCATCTTTAATGTCCGTCAGGCTGGTTTGATCTTTGCTCAGCGTGATGGTCATTGGGTCTTTCTGACCCGGTTGCGTAATGGTGATGGTGCGCGAGGCGAGGCTGGAATCGCCTAAATCGCCATCTTTACTGGTCGCGCTTTTCGACAGCAGCGACTGCGCTTTAGCCAGTTGGGTGACTTCAACCGAAAAGTTACCGGCCGCCGCATCATTGGCCAGCGTGGCGGTGAACGCGGTATTGGTGCTACTGACTTTTGTTGAGGCAATTGCAGACGTGTCTTTGAGCGCAGCGGCAGCTGTCTGGACTTTCGCCAGTGCCGTTTGCACGACGCCCCATGCTGTCAGCTTGGCTTTATAAGAGGTTTGCTGATTTGTAATTGGCGTCAGGTTGGCTTTTTCTGCCGTTTCAAGCTGGTCATACAGCTCGCTCAGCCCCAGGCTATCACCAGC
>NZ_JASEWO010000190.1:0-7843 GCF_030024295.1 Pantoea sp. Pa-EAmG | reverse complement strand
CGTAAAGCATTTTAAATCGTTTGTGGCCGACGGGCTGAATGGAAATAATGGTAACACTGTCGGGAACTAATTGTGCGTTTTGAGAATACCACTGTAAATCGCCGGCAAGGTCCTGGGCTATTTTGAGAATATTCCCCTGGATAATCTGGCGTAACTTGCCGCAATCATCCTCATTCACATCAATATCACTATGAATAATAGACTGCATTCTGCATCCCGTAAAAAGCAAGGAGAGTTCTATCATTGGCTTTCAGCCCGGACATTGCAAGCCATTGGTAAACAGAAAGGGCGATTGCTGCGATGGGCGCTGGCTTGATGGCACAAATCGCCCAGGCGTATCGCCACTGATCAACTTTTGAAACACTTTCCTCCGCGCGTCACGATGACGCCATCAGGTAGTATATTGTTATGTTATAACATTTTGGTGGCGTGTCATGAATCACAGTGGATTACTTCTCTCGCTTGGCGGGCGCCTGCTGGTAGCGCTACTGCTGAGTAGCCTGCTGGCTCTAGCCATCGTCTGGGGCCTGCACCAATGATGCGTTTTCATCGTCTGCAGGGCGGCTATCAGGGCAGGGCGGTGACGCCGGTGGTGAATGGCGAACTGGCGGCCGGCAGTATGACGGCACTGGTCGGGGCCAACGGAACGGGCAAATCAACCTTGCTCAAAACTATCGCCGGACTGCTGCCGCCAGTGGCGGGACGCTGTGAACTGCAGCTGCCGCGAAAAGCGCTGGGCTGGTTGCCGCAGCGCAGCGAGCTGGACACCCGCTTCCCGCTCACCGTCTATGAGCTGGTAGCAATGGGCTGCTGGCCGCGCTGTGGCTGGTTCGGTGGCATCACGCGTGCGCTGAGGCAGGAGATTGATGCCGCGCTGGAGGCGGTGCAGATGCGCGACTTCGCCACTGCGCAGCCCGCGATGCTCTCCGGCGGGCAGTTGCAGCGCGTGCTGTTTGCGCGCCTGATGCTCCAGCGCAGTCAGCTCTGGCTGCTGGACGAACCCTTCAACGGCATTGATACGCCGACGATAACCTTACTGATGTCGATTCTCGAACAGCAGCAGCGGGCGGGCACCACGCTGCTGGTGGTGCTGCACGACAAGCTGCTGGTGGCGCGCCATTTTCGTGACGTGCTGTCGCTGGATGAGCGTGACAGTGCGCAGCAACCGCGGCTGTGCCGGGTGGCGTCATGACGTTACTCCAGCCGTTTATTGAGTTTGGTTTTATGCGCCGGGCGCTGGTGGCCTGCATGGCGCTGGCGATCAGTGCAACGCCGCTCGGCGTCTTTCTCTCGCTGCGCCGTATGAGCCTGGTGGGCGATGCGCTGTCCCATGCGGTACTGCCGGGCGCCGCCATCGGCTATCTGGTGTCCGGCCTGTCGCTGGTGGCGATGGGCATTGGCGGCCTGATTGCCGGGCTGGCGGTGGCGCTGCTGTCCGGTGCGGTCAGCCGTTACACCCACCTGAAGGAGGATGCCAGCTTTTCCGGCTTCTATCTGGGTTCGCTGGCGCTCGGCGTCACGCTGGTATCACTGCGCGGTTCCAGTGTCGATCTGCTGCACGTGTTGTTCGGCTCGCTGCTGGCGGTGGATAACGGCGCGATTGTGCTGGTTGGCAGCATCGCCGCGTTCACCCTGCTGATGCTGGCCGTGATCTTCCGGCCGCTGGTCATTGATGCCTTTGATCCTGATTTTCTGCGTGCGCAGGGAAAATGGAGCGCACCGCTGGTGCACGGCATTTTCCTCACGCTGGTGGTGCTGAATCTGGTGGCGGGTTTTCAGGTGCTCGGCACGCTGATGTCCGTTGGGCTGATGATGCTGCCCGCCACCAGCGCGCGCTTCTGGAGCCGTCACCTTACGCGCATGCTGGCGATTGCCATGCTGCTGGCGCTGATCGCCGCCTTTATCGGCCTGTTGCTCTCCTGGCACTATGCCCTGCCTGCCGGACCGGCGGTGGTACTGAGTGCGGCCGTACTGTTTTTGCTGTCTGTGTTGACAGGACCATGTGGCGGCCTGCTGCGCCGTCGATAATAAGATGACAAGGGGATAGGTATGAAGAAGTTACCGTTGAGTCTGGCGATTGGCGCGATGCTGATTAGCCCGCTGACGCTGGCAAAAACCGTTGATGCCGTAGCCAGTTTTACCGTGCTGGCTGACATCGTTAAACAGGTCGGCGGCGATCACGTTAAGGTGAAATCGCTGGTGGGGCCGGATGGCGATCCGCACACCTTTGAGCCGACGCCGCAGGATAGTCAGGCGCTGGCGCAGGCCGATGTGGTGTTCGTCAGCGGGCTGGGCATGGAAGGCTGGATGGACCGGCTGATTAGCGCGTCCGGCTATAAGGGCACGGTGGTGGTTGCCTCGAACGGCGTCAATACGCGCAAAATGGAGGAGGATGGCAAAACCATCACCGATCCACACGCGTGGAACAGCATGCACAACGGCGTGATCTACGCCACCAACGTGATGAACGCGCTGATCAAAGCCGATCCGGACGATGCCGCCGACATCCGTCACAGCGGTGAACGCTATATTCAGCAGTTGCAGAAGCTGGATAGCTGGGCCAAAAGTGAATTTGCCGGCGTGGCGCAAAGTAAACGCAAGGTACTCACCAGCCATGATGCCTTTGGCTATTTCGGCCAGCGCTACGGCGTGACATTCCTCGCGCCGGTGGGCTTCTCAACCGAAGCGGAAGCCAGCGCCAGCGATGTCGCCGCTATCATCAAACAGCTCCGGGCCGAGCACATCACCACCTACTTTATGGAGAATCAGACCGATCCGCGTCTGGTGAAACAGATCGCCAGTGAAACCGGTGCGCAACCCGGTGGCGAGCTCTATCCGGAAGCGCTGTCAGCGGCCAGCGGGCCGGCGCCCACCTATGAGGCGGCGTTTAAGCACAATGTGGAAACTCTGCTGCACAGCATGAAGTAAAAAAAAGGCCGGGGAGCATCCCGGCCAATTATCACGACACTTTCCTAACGTTTTTTCTTTCTTCCCTGCACCGCCTTAAAGCGCGGGTTGGTTTTGCAAATCACATAAATACGACCTTTACGCCGCACGACTTTGCAATCTTTGTGACGGGTCTTGGCAGACCGCAATGAACTGACAACTTGCATGTGGCTGAACTCCGGTTATTTGCTGCGCGTCAGGAAGCTGCCAAAACGCTTGTTGAAGCGTGCGGCGCTGCCCTCTTTGGCAAACTCTTTCTGTTTACCGGTGTAGTAAACGTGCGACTTCGACGACACATCGAGCGTGACGTACGGCAGCTCTTCGCCCTCAAACTGGATGGTACGGTCGGTCTGAATCGTTGAGCCGACTTTGAAGTATTCGTCGACGGTGGTGTCATGGAACACCACAGGACGGTAGTGCGGATGAATGTTTGGTTTCATAATAGTGCTCTCGTGTAATGTTATAATATAACAATATTATGAACCTCACGCCGCAGGATTGCAACCACGCGTCCGGTGCGGATTTGTCATGGAACGTGCGGAGCAGGGGAGTGCGCAATAAAAAAGGCCGCTTGCGCGGCCTTTTAGCAGAGAGAAACTATCAGTGAGGGTGATCGACCGGATGGCCCTGTTCCAGCTCAGACTTGTTCTTGCTGAAACGGCGGCGCACCACCACGAAGAACACCGGCACGAAGAAGATCGCCAGCGCGGTGGCCGTCACCATCCCGCCCATCACGCCGGTACCGACGGCGTTCTGTGCGCCGGAGCCGGCACCGCTGCTGATCGCCAGCGGCAGTACGCCGAGGATGAACGCCAGCGACGTCATCAGAATCGGACGCAGACGCATACGTGAGGCTTCCAGCGTCGACTCGACCAGCCCTTTGCCTTCCTTCTCCATCAAATCCTTGGCGAATTCGACGATCAGGATGGCGTTCTTCGCCGAGAGACCAATGGTGGTCAACAGACCCACCACAAAGTACACGTCGTTACTCAGACCGCGCAGCGTGGTGAAGAGCAGGGCGCCAATCACACCCAGCGGCACCACCAGCATGACCGCGAACGGAATCGACCAGCTCTCATACAGCGCGGCCAGACACAGGAACACCACAATCAGCGAAATGGCGTACAGTGCAGGCGCCTGGTTGCCGGACAGGCGTTCCTGATAGGACATGCCGGTCCAGTCGTAGCCGATACCCGCAGGCAGCTTCGAGGCGAGGCTCTCCATCAGGTTCATGGCATCACCCGAGCTCTTGCCCGGTGCCGCCTGACCCAGGATCTCCATTGATGGCAGACCGTTATAACGTTCCAGACGTGGTGAACCATACTGCCACTTCGCCGAAGAGAAGGCAGAGAATGGCACCATGGTCCCGGCGCTGTTGCGCACGTACCATTTGCTGATGTCATCCGGCAGCATGCGCGAGTCGGCCTGACCCATCACGTACACTTTCTTCACGCGACCACGGTCGATGAAGTCGTTGACGTAAGAACCGCCCCAGGCCGCACCCAGCGTGGTGTTGATGTCGGACAGCGACACACCAAGCGCCTGCGCTTTTTCCTGATCGATAATCAGTTTGTACTGCGGCGTATCTTCCAGCCCGTTTGGACGCACGCCCACCAGCGTATCCGGATGCTGGGCGATCATGCCAAACAGCTGGTTACGCGCGGCGGTCAGCTTCTCATGGCCGAGGTTACCCTGATCGATCAGCTGGAAGTCGAAACCGGTGGCGTTACCCAGTTCGATAATGGCCGGCAGGTTGAACGGGAACACCATGGCATCTTTGATCTGACCCAGCGCCTGCATCGCACGTCCGGCAATCGCCGGCACTTTCAGGCTGGCATCACCACGCTCATCCCATGGCTTCAGGCTGACGAAGGCGATACCGGTGTTCTGTCCACGACCGGCGAAGCCAAAGCCGTTAACGGTAAACACCGAATTCACGCTGTCTTTCTCTTTGGTCAGGAAGTAATCCGTAACCTGATCCAGCACCTTCTGCGTACGTTCCTGAGTCGCACCGGCAGGCAGCTGCGCCTGCGCCAGTAACAGCCCCTGATCCTCTTCCGGCAGGAACGAGGTAGGCAGTTTCAGGAACAGGTAAGCCATGCCGACCACAATCAGCAGATAAATCAGCAGATAGCGACCGGTGCTGCGCACAATGTGGCCGACGCTGTCGACGTAATGGTTGGTGCTCTTATCAAACAG
This sequence comes from Pantoea sp. Pa-EAmG, assembly GCF_030024295.1. Lineage (NCBI taxonomy): Bacteria > Pseudomonadati > Pseudomonadota > Gammaproteobacteria > Enterobacterales > Erwiniaceae > Pantoea > Pantoea sp. Pa-EAmG. The sequence continues at coordinate 2,698 of NZ_JASEWO010000190.1, read as the reverse complement.
GCGGTTAAACCAGCCGAAGAAACCGGTGGTTTTGCCGTGTTCACCTTTTTTGATGGGCTTCAGCATGGTGGCACACAGCGCTGGCGTCAGAATTAACGCCACCAGCACCGACAGCGCCATCGCCGAAACGATGGTGATCGAGAACTGACGATAAATCACCCCGGTTGAGCCGCCGAAGAACGCCATCGGGATAAATACCGCTGACAGCACCAGCGCGATGCCAACCAGCGCGCCCTGAATCTGTTCCATCGAGCGTTTGGTGGCTTCTTTCGGCGGTAATCCTTCTTCCGCCATGACGCGCTCAACGTTTTCCACCACCACGATGGCGTCATCAACTAACAGGCCGATGGCGAGCACCATGCCGAACATCGTCAGGGTGTTTATTGAGTAGCCAAAGGCACTGATGATGGCAAAGGTGCCCAGCAGCACCACCGGCACGGCGATGGTAGGAATCAGCGTCGCGCGGAAGTTCTGCAGGAACAGATACATTACCAGGAACACCAGCACGATGGCTTCGAACAGCGTTTTCACCACTTCGAAAATGGAGATCTTAACGAATGGCGTGGTGTCGTACGGGTAAACGGTTTTCATGCCGGCCGGGAAGAACGGTTCCAGCTTGGCCAGTTCCGCTTTCACCGCGTCGGCGGTATCCAGCGCGTTGGCGCCGGTCGCCAGTTTGACACCGATACCGGAGGCTGGTTTGCCGTTATAGCGGGCAATGATCTCGTAGTTTTCACCGCCGAGTTCAATTTTCGCGACATCGCGCAGGCGCACCTGTGAGCCGTCCTGATTGACCTTCAGCATGATGTTGCCGAACTCTTCGGTCGAGGTCAGACGCGTCTGGGCAATGATCGAGGCGTTAAGCTGCTGACCTGGCACCGGTGGGGTACCGCCCAGCTGACCGGCAGCCACCTGGGTGTTCTGGGTTTGCAGCGCGCTGATCACATCCACCGGTGTCAGCTGGTAGTTGTTAAGCTTGTGCGGATCGAGCCAGATACGCATCGCATACTGCGCACCAAACACCTGAGTATCACCGACGCCAGGCGTACGGCTGATCGGATCTTTGATGTTCGACGCTACGTAGTCTGAGATGTCGTTCTGCGTCATGCTGCCATCTTCGCTGACGAAACCGGCCACCATCAGGAAGCTGCTGGAGGATTTTTTCACCTGAATCCCCTGCTGCTGTACTTCCTGCGGCAGCAGTGGCATCGCCAGCTGCAGTTTGTTCTGCACCTGCACCTGAGCAATGTCGGCGTCAGTGCCAGACTGGAAGGTCAGCGTCAGCGTCAGCGTACCAGAAGAGTCACTGCTCGAGGACATATACATCAGCCCGTCGATGCCGTTCATATTCTGTTCGATAACCTGCGTTACCGAATCCTGTAGCGTTTTCGCATCTGCACCCGGATAAGATGCCTGGATTTCAACTGCCGGCGGCGCAACGTTGGGATATTGCTCGATCGGCAGTTTGATAATCGATAGCGCACCCGCCAGCATAATAATGATGGCAAGCACCCAGGCAAAAATGGGGCGATCGATAAAGAACTTAGCCATGTATCAACGGCTCCTGTTTATGACGATGATTTAGCAGACTGAGATTCCGGTGCGGCTTTGGCATCATCTTTGACTTCCTGCGGCGTCACCTGAGCACCCGGTTTAGCACGCTGAATACCGACGGTAATCACGCGATCGCCCTCTTTCAGGCCATCGGTCACCAGCCATTTGTCGCCAAACGCCTGGTTCGCGGTAATCTTACGCACTTCAACTTTATTATCCGCGCCCACTACCATCGCGGTGGCTTCACCGGTTGGCGTGCGGGTTACGCCGGTCTGTGGTACCAGCAGCGCCGTTGGGTTAGTGCCCTCATCCAGACGTGCACGCACGAACATGCCCGGCAGCAAACGATGATCCGGATTCGGGAAAATCGCGCGCAGGGTAATCGAGCCGGTGGTTTCATCCACGGTAACATCAGAGAATTCCAGTGTGCCCGGCTGGCTGTATGCGCTACCGTTCTGCATCAGCAGGGTAACGTTAGCTTTGCCGTCGTTCTGCTTCAGCTGACCAGACTCCAGCTCGCCGCGCAGGCGCAGGAAATCATCACTGGATTGGGTCACATCGACATACATCGGGTCGAGTTGCTGCACGGTCGCCAGCGCGGTGGTCTGGCCGTTCGACACCAGCGCACCTTCCGTCACCGAGGATTTGCCAATGCGGCCGCTGATTGGCGAGGTCACTTTAGTGTACGCCAGGTTAATGCGGGCGGTTTCCACATTGGCCTGCGCCGCCTGTACGGCTGCGGCGGTCTGCGCGGCGGTGGCCGCGGCGTTATCGTAGTCCTGCTGGCTGATATATTTGGTACCCAGCAGTGGCTTGTAACGATTCACCGTCAGCTGGGCAACGCGCGCGTTGGCCTGCGCCTGGGCTAAATCGCCTTTTGCGCTGTCGTAGGCGGCCTGATAGGTGGCGGGATCGATCTGGTACAGCGAATCGCCGGCTTTAACATCACTGCCTTCAACAAAATTACGCTTGAGAATGATACCTGACACCTGCGGACGCACTTCAGCCACGCGGAACGCCGAAGTACGGCCTGGCAGTTCGGTGGTGATTTTCAGGGGCTCGTTTTTTAACGTGACAACACCCACTTCCGGGGGCTGCTGCTGGGCGGCTTGCTGGGATTTATTATCATCACATCCTGTTAACA
>NZ_JASEWO010000395.1:0-789 GCF_030024295.1 Pantoea sp. Pa-EAmG | reverse complement strand
GTGAGTAAGTGCAAGCAACGATAAAAAACAGGGTTATTGCGCTGAGCCAAAATTAAAAAAGGTGATAAAGCGCGCAATGCCGCGTGATTGTCTGGCTATACAGTCAAATGACAGTGATTATCACCGCTAAAAAACACACAAAAGTTATTGGTAAACGTCGAATAACTGAACGATTCGTCGTGCGTTATGACGTTCAGGCAGCGAAATATGCTGGGGTAATGGCATAAGAAATCAGCAAAAAGCAATAATCGGTCATAAGAAGAATGTGTCGCGAATTAAGCGTGCAGGGTTGATTGCGTGAGGGGTCGAGTCGGTAAAGTGGGAATAATGGCGAGTAAATGTGATTTGTCGGATGGGATGGGTAAATTATAAGGTTAGGTGCAAACAGCATCGCTTTTAAATGGTGCGCTGCTCAGGGAAGGCGGCTCGATCGCAAAGACGGCGTAAATACATCCCTGTAGCCTCGGTCGCCGCGTCCCTGCGGCGAACGCTTTGCTCCCCGAGCCGCCTTCCCATCGCTCATCAGCAATGATGCCGCTGTTTTGAAAAGCAGCGCGCACCTAAGCGGCATGTTTTCTTTTTGACAGTGCGAACAGAATTGAATGTTCGCTTCCAAAAGCACGCAGAGAATCAGATGAAGGAGGGAATGCGGGGCCGCGGAGTAAAGCGTTACACGCCAGGGATGGCGTGTGTCGAGCGATCAGGGACGAGACAGCGACTTTACGCAGCGGCCCCGTATTCACTCCTGACTGCACCGGTTCCGCTTTTGAAGCCCCGCACAAGAGCGTG
>NZ_JASEWO010000189.1:0-7884 GCF_030024295.1 Pantoea sp. Pa-EAmG | reverse complement strand
GCAACACGGAACCCATCCCCTGAGTAGAGCTATAGATTACCATCGTGCCGTTAGGAGCCAGACTTGGCGTCTCATCCAGGAACGTGTCCGTTATTGTCTGAACGGCTCCCGTTTCCAGATCCTGTTTGGCGACGTGCTGCGCGCCACCGGCGCTGCTAATCATCACCATCGTTTTACCGTCAGATGACACATCCGCATCCTGGTTCTGAGCCCCTTCCCAGGTAATGCGCTGTGGCGTTCCGCCGTTAACGTTAACTTTGTAAATCTGTGGCGCACCGGCCTGATCCGAAGTGTAAGCCAGCGTCTGGCTGTCCGGGAACCAGGTAGGTTCGGTGCTGTTGTAGCGGCCATCGGTCACCTGACGCGTCTGACCGGAGGCCAGATCCATCACGTACAGGTTCAGGCTACCGGTTTTCGACAGGGCGAAGGCCAGCTTAGAGCCGTCCGGCGAGAAGGCCGGTGCACCGTTGTGACGCGGATAAGAAGCTACCTGACGGATAGCGCCGTTGGCCAGCGTCTGCACCACCAGCGCCGATTTACCGCTTTCGAAGGTCACGTAAGCCACTTTGCTGCCGTCCGGCGACCAGGCCGGTGACATCAGCGGCTGTGGCGAACGGTGTACCACAAACTGGTTGTAACCATCGTAGTCAGACACGCGCAGTTCGTAAGGGAACTGACCGCCGTTGGTCTGCACCACATAGGCGATACGGGTACGGAACGCGCCTTTGATACCAGTCAGCTTCTCAAAAACTTCATCGCTGGCGGTATGCGCAGCATAGCGCAGCCACTGTTTGGTGACTTTATAGGAGTTCTGCGCCAGCACAGTACCCGGTGCGCCACCGGTATCCACCAGCTGATAAGCCACCTGGTAGCTGCCATCGGCGTTCGGCGTAACCTGCCCGACGACCACGGCATCAATACCCAGTGCGCTCCACGCGGCAGGCTGAACTTCCTGTGCGCTGGTCGGCTGCTGTGGCAGACGAGAACGATCCAGCGGGTTGAATTTACCGCTGTTACGTAAGTCTGCTGCGACGATGCCACCAATATCTTCGGGTGCAGCGCCCGGACCGGCCCACTGGAACGGCACCACACCAATTGGGCGTGCGGTATTCACGCCCTGCGTAATTTCAATGCGTACTTCCGCGTGCAGCATCGCTGCCCACAGCAGTACAAAAAAACCTAAGGTTACACGAAGTGCCTGCTTCATCTTATCTCCCTTATCTGAACCTGAGTTCATGATAATTCGCACAGTTCCTGAAAAAACACGAGTACTCATAGAGTACGGCAAGCTAACCTTAGTTCAACCTGCCGTACGTTACTGCATTATTCTGGTTTGAAACGCATCGGTGCGTTCTTAAACACTTCATATACGGCCTGCGAAGGCGGCTTCGGAATGCGTGCCTGCTTCGCTGCGGTAATCGCCGCCTGACACAGCGCCGGATCGCCGCCTTCAGCTTTCACGTCAATCAGCAAACCATCCGGTGCCAGTTTAATCCGCAGATCGCAGCTTTTACCGCGATACAGATCGGCATCGTAGAAGCGGCTCTGAATCGCACTGGTGATCTGACCCAGATATGCATTCACCTCAGCACCTGAGGCACCCGCCTTCTTCTGATTGCCCTGACCTGCCGCCGCGCCACCACCGGAAGCGGCGCCGCTTTTCGGCGCATTCTTACCGGAAGAGAGACCGCCTAACAGATCATCCACATCGCTCTCGTTCTTCGCCGCTTCGGCAGCCGCTTTCTTCTTCGCATCAGCCGCAGCTTTAGCTTTCGCCGCCGCATCCGCTTTGGCTTTGGCTGCTGCCTCAGCTTTCGCTTTGGCTTCGGCGGCAGCTTTCTCTTTCGCGGCTTCCGCAGCTTTCTCTTTGGCTTCCTGTGCAGCTTTGGCTTTTGCATCTGCCGCGGCCTGAGCTTTGGCTTCTGCCTCCGCTTTGGCTTTCGCTTCAGCTGCGGCTTTCGCCTGCTGCGCGGCTTTCTCTTTCGCCGCTTCGGCTGCGGCGGCTTTGGCCTGCTCTTCCGCTTTCTTCTTCGCGTCGGCTGCGGCCTGCTTCGCCTGCTCCTCCGCTTTGGCTTTCGCGTCTGCTGCGGCCTTCGCCTGAGCATCGGCCTGCGCTTTGGCATCGGCTTTGGCTTTCGCTGCGGCCGCTTCTGCGGCTTTCTGCTGCTCCTGCGCCTGCTTCGCTGCTGCTTCAGCCGCCTTCTGCTGCTCTGCCTGCTGCTTCGCCTGCTCTTTGGCTTCCTGCTGCGCCTGCAGACGCTCTTTTTCCAGCTCTTTCAGCCGCTGCTGTTCAGCGGCCTGTTTCTGCTGCAACTCTTCCGCCTGCTGCTGTGCCTGCTTCTGGCGCTGCTGCTCGGCGCGCTGACTGTCACTCTGCTGATTCTGCTGACGGTTATACTGCTCAACCACCGCGCCAGGATCGACCATCACCGCGTCGATATCACTGCCGCCACCGCCGCCGCTGGCTTCGATATGTTCGTTAAACGAGCTCCAAATCAGCAGGGCGATCAGCACGATGTGCAGAATCACCGAAATGATTATCGCGCGTTTTAACTTCTCGTTCTGCTCGGTTGCCTTCGACACTCTCGGTTCCCAAAAACGGTTCGCGTTAAATCGGCTGCGTCATCAAACCGACGGATTTCACGCCAGCCTGATGCAACAGGTTCAGCGCCTTGATGATTTCGTCGTAAGGCACATCTTTCGCCCCACCAATCAGGAAGACCGTCTTCGGATTGGCTTCAATACGGCGCTGCGCTTCGCTCACCACCTGCTCCGGCGGCAGCTGCGTCATACGATCGTGATCCACCACCAGGCTGTACTGCCCTACCCCGGCCACTTCCACGATCACCGGCGGATTATCGTCGCTGGAAACGGTTTTCGAATCGGTTGCGTCCGGCAGGTCCACTTCCACGCTCTGCGTAATAATCGGCGCGGTTGCCATAAAGATGAGCAGCAACACCAGCAGCACGTCCAGCAGCGGAACAATGTTGATTTCCGACTTAAGATCGCGACGCCCGCGACCACGGGTTCTGGCCATCGTTAACCTCGACTTACTTGCTGTTGTCGGTAGAGAAAGCCTGACGATGCAGGATGGCCGTGAACTCTTCCATAAAGTTGTCGTAGCCCTGCTCCAGCTTGTTCACGCGCTGGTTCAGACGGTTATACGCCATAACGGCAGGAATGGCCGCGAACAGACCGATTGCGGTGGCGATCAGCGCTTCGGCGATACCGGGCGCAACCATTTGCAGCGTGGCCTGTTTCACCGCACCCAGTGCGATAAAGGCATGCATGATCCCCCACACCGTACCAAACAGACCGATATACGGGCTGATGGAACCGACGGTGCCAAGGAATGGGATATGATTTTCCAGCGCTTCCAGTTCACGGTTCATCGAGATGCGCATGGCGCGACCGGCCCCTTCGACCACCGCTTCCGGCGCATGGCTGTTGGCGCGGTGCAGGCGGGCAAACTCTTTGAAGCCAGAGTAGAAAATCTGTTCGGACCCGCTCAGCTCGTCACGGCGAGCCTGGCTCTCCTGATAGAGACGCGACAGCTCGATACCGGACCAGAACTTGTCCTCGAACGCCTCGGCCTCACGCCCCGCCGCGTTAAGAATGCGGGTGCGCTGAATGATGATTGCCCAGGAGGCAATAGAAAAGCCGATCAAAATCAACATGATAAGTTTGACCAGAAGGCTCGCCTTCAGGAACAAATCAAGAACATTCATGTCAGTCACTGCTTGAACTCCGCGACAATAGACTTGGGAAGCGCAATCGGCTTCATTAGATGTGGGTTGATGCAGGCAATCAGGACTTCTGCTTCATTCAGCACTTTGCCTTCTGCATTCACGATACGCTGCGAGAACGTCATGGTGGCGCGGGTCATGGCGGTCACTTCACTCTGGATATCCAGAAGATCGTCAAGACGTGCTGCGGCAACAAAGTCTATCGTCATGCGTCGTACCACAAACGCCACCTGTTCTTCCAACAGGGCTTGTTGATTGAAATGGTGCTGGCGCAACATCTCGGTACGTGCTCGTTCATAGAAAGCAAGATAACTGGCGTGGTAAACCACACCACCGGCATCGGTGTCTTCGTAATAGACACGAACCGGCCAGCGAAACAGCGTTGTACTCACTCTACATCCCGGTCTCATTTTAAACGTTGCTACTATACGCAAGTGAGATCGGCTTGGGAATGGTCCGCCAGAGCCAGGAGAAAATAATTATCAGACGTTAACAACTGGAAGGATTTTTGGGAGATTTCCTGACCAACCGCTGACAAAAACTCACGTCAGCAGCGGTAAAACAGCCCTTGCGGGCTGAGACAGAACTTAATGGTAGAACCAGTAAATTCCCAGCGCCAGCACGATCAACGCCGGCAGCGGGGCAAACAGCGCCTGCCAGCGGGCACGCTGTGGCCGGAAACCGGTGCCGTGGATCACGCCGCTGCACACCGCCCAGATTAACAATAATCCGTGCCAGATAGCGAGCTCACTGGTGCGTGCGGCAAAGCGCGCCGGCTGCCAGATGACGCATCCGGCCAGCCACAGCGCCAGAATCAGTGAAAGGGCCCGCAGCGGGCCCTTATCCATCAGACGATACAGCGTCTGTATCAGGCTGCGCATCAGAGCTTGTCGTCCTGCGCGCCGCCCTCTTCCACATGCTCGATCGCCAGTGCCGTGACTACGCCAAACGCACAGGCCAGCAAGGTGCCAAGAATCCAGGCAAAATACCACATGCTCAATCTCCTCAATCAGTACAGGGAGTGCGTATTGCGCTCAATGTGTTCTTTGGTGATGCGGCCATACATCTTGTAGTAACACCAGCTGGTGTAAGCCAGAATAATCGGCACAAAGATGATGGCGGCCACGGTCATGATCTGCAGCGTCAGCAGGCTGGAGGTCGCGTCCCACATGGTCAGGCTGGTGCCCGGCACGGTACTGGATGGCATGATGAACGGGAACAGCGCAATGCCAGCCGTCATAATGACGCACGCCAGCGTCAGCGAAGAGAAGATAAACGCCCATGCGCCCTTCTCCATGCGCGAACACAGGATCGTCAGCAGCGGCAGCAGCGCGCCGAGCAGCGGGAACAGCCACAGCACCGGCATCTGTTCAAAATTGACCAGCCAGGCCCCGGCTTCACGCACCACGTCTTTACCCAGCGGGTTAGACGCCGCGTGATGATCGATTGCGCTTTTCAGCACATAGCCATCAATGCCGTATTTCACCCACACGCCAGCCAGTACAAAGCCCACCAGCATCACCAGCGCGCTGATTTGCGCCGCGGTGCGGGAACGCAGGTGTAGTTCGCCGCTGGTGCGCATCTGCAGGTAAGTCGCGCCCTGGGCCAGAATCATCGCGACGCTGATCACCCCAGCCAGCAGGCCAAACGGATTAAGCAGCTGGAAGAAATTACCGGTGTAGAACAGGCGCAGGTACTCATCAGCATGGAACGGCACGCCCTGCAGCAGGTTACCGAACGCCACGCCAATCACCAGCGGCGGCACAAAGCTACCAATGAAGATGCCCCAGTCCCAGGCACCGCGCCAGCGCATATCTTCAATCTTCGACCGGTAATCAAAGCCGACCGGACGGAAGAACAGCGAGGCCAGCACCAGAATCATCGCCACGTAGAAACCGGAGAACGCGGCGGCATAGACCATTGGCCAGGCGGCGAACAGCGCCCCGCCGGCAGTGATCAGCCAGACCTGGTTACCGTCCCAGTGCGGCGCGATGCTGTTAATCATGATGCGACGCTCGGTATCGGTGCGGCCGAGGATGCGGGTCAGCATTCCCACGCCCATATCGAAGCCGTCGGTGACGGCAAAACCGATCAGCAGAATGCCAATCAGCAGCCACCAGACAAAACGCAACACTTCATAGTCAAACATGGTCGCTCTCCTTATCCGCGCGCCGGTTGAGTCACAGCTTGTACTGTTTCATGGTGATAGCGGCCGGTTTTCAGGCTGCTTGGACCAAGGCGGGCAAATTTGAACATCAGATACATCTCCGCCACCAGGAACACGGTATACAGGCCGCAGATCAGGATCATCGAGAACAGCAGATCGCCGACGGTCAGCGACGAGTTAGCCACTGCGGTTGGCAGCACCTCACCAATCGCCCACGGCTGACGGCCATATTCAGCGACAAACCAGCCAGCTTCGACGGCAATCCACGGCAGTGGAATACCGTACAGCGCCGCTTTCAGCAGCCAGCGATTCTTACCGATGCGGTTACGAATCACGCTCCAGAACGACAGCGCAATGATGCCCAGCAGCAGCACGCCACACAGCACCATGATGCGGAAGGCGAAATAGAGCGGTGCCACGCGCGGAATGGAATCCTGCGTTGCCTGCTGGATTTGCGCTTCCGTGGCGTTCGCCACGTCCGGGGTATAACGCTTGAGCAGCAGACCGTAGCCGAGATCCTGTTTATGCGTCTCAAACTCACTGCGCACCGCCGGATCTTTACTGCCGGCACGCAGCTCGTTCAGCAGCGCATAGGCTTTCATACCGTTACGGATGCGCACTTCATGCTGCGCCAGCAGATCTTTCAGGCCGGTGACCGGCGTATCGACAGAACGGGTGGCGATCAGGCCGAGCAGATACGGGATCTGGATGGCGTACTTGTTCTCCTGCGTCGCCTGATCCGGCACGCCAAACAGCGTAAAGGCCGCTGGCGCCGGCTGGGTTTCCCATTCGGCTTCGATGGCGGCCAGCTTGGTTTTCTGCACGTCGCCCATTTCATAGCCGGATTCGTCACCCAGCACGATGACCGATAGCACGGCAGCCATACCGAAGCTGGCAGCGATCGCAAAGGAGCGTTTAGCAAACGCGATGTCGCGCCCTTTCAGCAGATACCAGGCGCTGATGCCCAGAATGAACATCGCACCGGTGGTGTAACCCGCGGCCACGGTATGCACAAATTTCACCTGCGCCACCGGGTTCAGCACCAGCTCGGAGAAGCTCACCATCTCCATACGCATGGTTTCGAAATTGAACTCGGAGGCGATCGGGTTCTGCATCCAGCCGTTCGCCACCAGGATCCACAGCGCGGACATGTTCGAGCCAAGTGCCACCAGCCAGGTCACCGCCAGGTGCTGCACTTTACCGAGGCGATCCCAGCCGAAGAAGAACAGGCCGACAAAGGTGGATTCAAGGAAGAACGCCATCAGGCCTTCGATGGCCAGCGGCGCACCGAAGATATCGCCGACGTAGTGGGAGTAATAAGACCAGTTGGTACCGAACTGAAATTCCATGGTCAGACCGGTGGCCACGCCCAGCGCAAAGTTGATACCAAACAACTTGCCCCAGAATTTGGTCATATCTTTATAAATTTGTTTCCCCGTCAGGACATATACGGTTTCCATGATCGCCAACAAAAACGCCATACCCAGCGTTAAAGGGACGAACAGGAAATGGTACATCGCCGTCAGGGCAAACTGTAAACGCGACAGCTCGACAATATCTAACATGATGACTCCTTGCTCCTCGCATGAACTCATCCTGCGAATAACAACCACAAACAGCGGGCAGTGCGATGCAGAATAAGGTCAGGAACGACTGATTATTGATTCCAGTTTTGTTACCGACAGCACAATGCGTACTGCGGCCCGAAGTGAGCGAGTAACAGTGGTGAAAATTCCCCGAAAAACCGATCGCTTCAGCCTGTTTCGAGCAGGAGTAAGATGAGGAGGCGACAGAATTGATATGACAACGCCTGGCACAAACTCCTGAAAAATGATGAAAAAGACTGAATTGATGCAGCGCAATTTATACCGGTTGGGTTGCTTTTAGCCAGCGGTAAAGTTTGCTATATATCGCCTTTTATTGATCTGGATTAAGACAATAATTTTTCAGATATGTAGTGTTAGCGTTGTT
>NZ_JASEWO010000188.1:0-7937 GCF_030024295.1 Pantoea sp. Pa-EAmG | reverse complement strand
TAGCCAGGCCCAGCGAAGGGAGAATTAATATTTCAACGCGAAGAGATTTCCAGATAATCACTAAAATATCAATGATTTATCTCGAAAAGTTGTTATCAGGGCCCCAGAGTTGAGTCAGGATTTCAGAGTTTTCTTTCTGCATACACATCCGCTTACGCCTAGAATTATCTCAAGCCTGCGGCGGTACCAAAATGGTCTTTGCCAGCAGCGTGAACAACGCGCGCTAAGGGCTGCGCGCCAGCGTGCAGGCTGAAGGAAAAGCACCGCCTGAGTGCATCGGGCGAACAACTTCAGGGCGTAACATCTATACTTAACGAGTTGCCTCTGAGCAAACCATCAAGGAGATGTCCATGACTACAACAATGAAACGCGTGACGGTTGCCGTGCTGGCAACGACGTTAGTGGTGGCCCTGAGCGGCTGTTCCAACTGGTCAAAACGTGACCGCAACACGGCGATTGGCGCCGGTGCCGGTGCTATTGGTGGATCGGTGCTCACCAACGGCAGCGCGCTGGGTACCGTCGGTGGCGCTGCGGTGGGCGGCATTATTGGCCATCAGGTTGATTAATAATAATATTGTAGCAGGCTACGCAGCGCATCTACGTCACATCGGGCCACCTTGCGTGGCCCGCTTTCATTAACCGCCCGCCAGTTTAACCTTCATGCCTTTGGCTTCCAGCAGCGTTTTAAGCAAATCGCGCTTATCGCCCTGAATCTCAATCACGCCCTCTTTCAGCGCCCCGCCGCAGCCGCACTTCTTCTTAAGCTCGGCCGCCAGCTTTGCCAGCGCGTCATCATCGAGATCGATGCCGGTAATCAGGCACACGCCTTTACCTTTACGCCCGCTGGTCTGGCGCTGAATGCGCACGATGCCATCGCCTTTCGGCCGCTGCGGTTTCTCTTCGCTATGTGTAATACGGCCGGTTTCGGTGGAGTAAACCAGCGGATTGTCCTGAGCCATTAGCCCTCCTGTAAACTGTGCAGGATTTGCTGCAGCGTCTGCGCCGGATCGGCAGATTGGGTGATCGGTCGCCCAATCACCATGTAATCCACGCCGGCCTGTTGTGCCTGCTGCGGCGTCATGATGCGGCGCTGATCGCCGGCCTCGCTACCCGCCGGGCGAATACCCGGCGTGACCAGCGCGAAATCCTGCCCGATAACCTGTTTAAAGTGCGCGGCTTCCTGCGCCGAGCACACCACACCATCAAGACCACACTCGCGCGTCAGCCGTGCCAGACGCTCAGCCTGCTGCGCCGGCGATAAGGTGATGCCAAGACCTTCAAGATCGTCTTCGTCCATGCTGGTCAGCACCGTAACCGCAATCAGCAAGGGCGCATCACTGCCAAACGGCAGCAGCGCTTCGCGCGCCGCATTCATCATCCGCGCCCCGCCGCTGGCATGCACGTTGACCATCCACACACCGAGATCCGCTGCCGCCGCGACCGCATGCGCCGTCGTGTTCGGGATGTCATGAAATTTGAGATCGAGGAATACCTCAAAACCGCGCGCCTGCAACGTCTTCACCAGGGACGGTCCAAACAGGGTAAACATCTCTTTACCCACTTTCAGACGGCACTGGCCCGGATCGATACGGTCAACGAACTGCAGTGCGCTATTGAGATCATGATAGTCGAGTGCCACCAGAATCGGTGAGTGAGTAACAGGCATAACGTTTCCTCAGAGGCTGGCACCCGCAGGCGCGATGGACAAACGGCAAGCATTCTACCCGTGCAACCCGGTCACGACAACGTTACGACGGCGATTGCCTTGCTGATTGACAAGGTGATGCACAGTGCTGAAGCGTGGATGATAATTTCTCTATTAGTATGTTGTAACTACTATGCGCTGTAAATAATCACCGAACGCGGCCAGCTTACTGGCCGTCGAGTCCGCGAATCGGTTTAACGGAAGACCAGGCGCGGCACGATGGGCAGTGCCAGTAGAGGGCGTGCGCGGTGAAGCCACACTTCTGGCAGCGGTAGCGCGGTTTAGTGCGAATCTGTTCGCCAACCATGTCGCGCAGCACCATCAGACTCTCTTTGGCGCGGCCATCTTCCGCCTCGTGCAGGTGGAAATCCATCAGACGATGGAACACACGCATGGTGGGATGACGCTGCAGCTGACGGTTAATGTAGAGCTGCGCCGCTTCCGGCCCCTGCTGCTGCTCCAGAATGTCCGCCAGATAGAGTTCCGCCGCGGCCCCGGTGTTCTCTTCAACGCAGCGTTGCAGGAACTGCGCCCAGCTGTCAGGCTGCTCCAGCCGCTGATAGCAGGTTTCCAGCATCGGCAGCGTTTCGCTCACCAGTTCTTTGTCCTGTTCCAGCACGCGCTGCAGTCGCTGCGCCGCTTTCGCGTATTCGCCCTGCTCCATCAGGATACGTCCCATCATGATGGAAACGCGCGCGCTTTGGTGGTCGGCCGCTTCACCCTTTTTCAACAGGCTCATGGCACGATCGAGGTCGTCACTGCTCAGCGCCTGCAGTGCCAGCTCGCAGTAAAAATGGGCGATTTCGCCCTTTTGCTTATCTTTGCCGAGTTTTACCAGCCGCTCCGCCACTTCGATGGCTTTCTGCCAGTCGCTGGTCGCCTGATGAATCAGCAGCAGTTGCTGCAGCGCGCTGATACGAAAATCGGTTTCATCGATCAGCTGACTGAACATGTCTTCGGCGCGATCGTACAAGCCGGCGGCCATATAGTCGCGTCCCAGCTGCTGAATGGCCAGCAAACGCTGATCGTAAGTAAGCGACGCGCTTTCCATTAACGACTGGTGGATGCGGATGGCGCGGTCGACTTCGCCGCGCGAACGGAACAGGTTACCGAGCGTCAGGTGGGCTTCAACGGTGCCGCTGTCCTCTTTCAACATATCGAGGAACAGATCGACCGCTTTATCCTGCTGATTAGAAAGGAGAAAGTTAACCCCAGCCACGTATTCACGTGACAGACGGTTAGCTTCCTGTTGCTTATCCTGTTGCGCACTGCGGCGGCCCATATACCAGCCGTACGCCGCCGCGACAGGAAGAAGCAGAAACAGCAATTCAAGCATCGAACATTAATCCCGACGCACTGCAGTGGAGGTGCTATTTACCGCAGCAGATTGTTCATTTTGCGCCTGCATGCGCTTCAGTTTACGCTGTGCATGCGCCAGCGAAACACGAATGCGCAGCCAGAATAGGCCACAGATCGCCCAGCCCAGCAAAAATCCGGCACCAAACAGGCAGGCCAGCAAGGTTGAAATGCGGAATTCGCCCTGCGCCAGCAGATAGTTGAAGGTGACAATCTGGTCATTATGCGCTCCGAGCGTAACGGAGATGATGAAAATGACCAAAACCACGAGAAAAATCAGCAAATATTTCACAATGCGTCCTGTCGTGAGGTTATCCGGTAGAGTATGCCAAAAAAGTGCCGCTGTTGCTGCTTATCCGCGCAGCAGTTAGTGCCCTTTCTGCAAGTACAATCAATCATATGGGGGCAAAGGGAGAAATTACAATCCGTCATCGCGCCCGGCAATCTCACGCTGCTCTTCCGGCGGCACGCTGAGCGGGCCACAAAAGCGCTGTGCCAGCCAGGTTGCCAGCGTCACCAGCAGCCACGAGATCAGCGTCGCGACCACCAGATCGCGCGGCCAGTGCATGCCCAGTACCAGCCGGCTGCCCATGACCAGCGTAGCCCAGACAAACAGCACCACCACCGTAACAATATGCCGGCGCGGCCATAACAGGCCAATCACCAGCAGCGCCCAGCTGGCGGCAAACATGGTGTGGCCAGACGGAAAAGCAAAGCCCGTTTCAAACGCCCAGTGATTTTTTAACCAGGCGGGCAGCTTTGTATCATTGGCGAGCAAGGCGGACACCATTTCGCCGCGCTGCTGCCGTTTCAGCTGATAAAACTGCTGTTCGTTGACGCCGTGGCTGTGCTCAAGCCAGACCACATACGGCCGCGGCTCCTGCACCTGCTCTTTGATAAAGGTTTTGGTCGACTGACCAGCGAGAATGGCGCCGTTCATGATAATCAACAACAGAATGGCCGGCCGGAGGCGGAAGCGCAGGCACCATAATACCCAGCAGCTCAGAATCAGGCTGGTCAGCGTGCCCCACGGACTGGTGACGGTTTCAGTGATCCAGAACAGCACGCGCAACAGATGCCCGCTCTCCCCCGGTTGCCACTGCCAGCCGGAAAGCCATACGCCCAGCGGCATCAGCAGTAATAAAAACGCGCCCAGCGTGGTGCGTTGCACAATTTTTAACATCTCGTTCCTTTATTGTTTCACGACCTGACAGGCGTATTGCATAACTTTAGTTGAAAAAAGAATAACATACCCGTTGCGGCTTAGATAATTGTGCTTTATCACTACAATAACTCTGACTGATTAACGGCCCGGGTGAAGGTTGTGGCACAATATTGTCAGTTTTGTCGGGCCAGTCGGGCCCGTGCGTTATCATGATGATAGCGCATCCTCTGAAGGTTCTGGAGAGTCACATGCAGCTTAAACGGGTAGCAGAAGCCAAACTGCCCACGCCATGGGGAGATTTCCTGATGGTTGGTTTTGAAGAACTGGCAACCGGCCACGACCACGTCGCGCTGGTTTATGGTGATATTAGCGATCACAATCCGGTGCTGGCGCGCGTCCACTCCGAATGTCTCACCGGCGATGCGCTGTTCAGCCTGCGCTGCGACTGCGGCTTCCAGCTGGAAGCGGCGCTGACCGCCATTGCGGAAGAAGGACGCGGCGTGCTGCTGTACCATCGTCAGGAAGGCCGCAACATCGGGCTGCTCAACAAAATTCGCGCCTATGCGTTGCAGGACAAAGGCTACGACACGGTGGAAGCGAACCATCAGCTGGGCTTTGCCGCCGATGAGCGTGACTTCACCCTGTGCGCCGACATGTTTAAACTGCTGGGCATCAATGAAGTGCGTTTGCTGACCAACAATCCGCGCAAAGTCGAGATCCTGTCAGAAGCGGGTATCAATATCGTTGAGCGCGTGCCGCTGATCGTTGGCCGTAACCCGAAAAATGCGCACTATCTCGATACGAAAGCCGAGAAGATGGGGCATCTGCTGCCGAAATCGTAATGCGGCGGTGCGCGCACTTGCAAAGCGCTTCAGTGACACACGCTGTCAGCGTCAATAATAAAGCCGGGCATGCATGCCCGGCTTTGTTTTTTAGTTGAGCATATTGCGTATCACATAATGCAGGATGCCGTCGTTCTGGTAATAGGTCAGCTCATTACCGGTATCGATACGACAACGAGTATCCAGCGTCTGCTGACTGCCGTCAGCCCGCGTCAGCGTCACCAGGACGCTGCAGCCGGGCTGCAGCTGCGCCAGATTTGCCACATCGATACGCTCTTCCCCGGTCAGCTGTAGCGTCTTACGCGTCACGCCCGCCGGGAACTCCAGCGGTAAAATGCCCATGCCGATCAGGTTAGAGCGGTGAATACGCTCGAACGATTCGGCAATCACCACGCGCACGCCCTGCAGGCGCGGACCTTTCGCCGCCCAGTCGCGGCTGGAGCCGGAGCCGTACTCTTTCCCGGCGATCACCGCCAGCGGCACGCCCTCCTCCTGATACTTCATCGCCGCATCGTAGATAGCCAGCTGTTCCTGGCTCGGATAGTGCCGGGTATAACCGCCCTCGACGCCAGGCACCATTTCGTTGCGAATACGGATGTTGGCGAAAGTACCGCGCATCATGACTTCGTGGTTACCGCGTCGTGAGCCATACGAGTTGAAGTCATTACGCTCAACGCCGTGCGCCAGCAGATAACGCCCCGCCGGACTCTCCGCTTTAATGCTGCCAGCCGGAGAGATATGGTCGGTTGTCACCGAATCACCGAGCATCGCCAGGATGCGCGCGCCGTGAATGTCCTGCACCGGCTGCGGCGTTTTTTCCATATCGTCAAAGAACGGTGACAGACGAATATAGGTTGAGCCTTCGTCCCAGTCATAGGTGGCGGCTTCGCTGACTTTGATCTGCTGCCACTCGGGCGTGCCGTCGAAAACCTCGGCGTACTCTTTATGGAACATGTCGCTGGTAACTTTCTGCACCGATGCGGCAATCTCTTCCGGCGATGGCCAGATGTCCTTCAGATAGACGTCATTGCCCTGCTGATCCTGACCGATCGGGTCAGTCTGCAGATTGATCTTCATGTTGCCCGCCAGCGCATACGCCACCACCAGCGGCGGAGACGCCAGCCAGTTGGTTTTCACCAGCGGATGGATGCGCCCTTCAAAGTTACGGTTGCCGGACAACACGGCACCCACCGTCAGATCGCCCTCTTTGATCGCGCTTTCGATCTCATCCGGCAGCGGGCCGGAGTTACCGATGCAGGTGGTACAGCCGTAACCCACCAGGTTAAAGCCCAGCTCATCAAGATACGGGGTCAGTTGCGCCACGGCGAGATAGTCGGACACCACTTTTGATCCCGGTGCCAGCGAGGCTTTTACCCAGGGTTTGCGCATCAGCCCGCGCTCGACGGCTTTTTTCGCCAGCAGGCCAGCCGCCATTAAGACGCTGGGGTTCGAGGTGTTGGTACAGGACGTAATCGCGGAGATCACCACGGCACCATCATCCAGCTGGATGCGGTCGCCGGTTTCACTGTCCAGATAGCTGACCGTTTTGTGCGGCTTCTGCGCGTGATTCACTTCCAGCTCGTTACTGGCGTCAAAGGCCGCCGGTACGTCGCCGAGGGAGACGCGATCCTGCGGACGCTTCGGACCGGCGAGGCTCGATTCTACTTCAGCCATATCCAGCGCCAGCGTGCTGGTGAAGATGGGTTCATCGCCCGGTTTACGCCACAGCCCCTGCTGTTTTGCATAGGCTTCCACCAGCTCAACCTGCTGCGCATCGCGCCCGGTGAGCGTCATGTAGCTGAGCGTTACTTCATCAATCGGGAAGAAACCGCAGGTTGCGCCATATTCTGGCGCCATGTTGGCGATGGTTGCGCGATCCGCCAGCGGCAGATCGGCCAGTCCGTCACCGTAGAATTCGACAAACTTACCGACCACCCCGTGCTTGCGCAGCATCTGCGTCACGGTTAATACCAGGTCGGTGGCGGTGATACCGGGACGCAGTTTGCCGGTCAGCTTGAAACCCACCACATCGGGAATCAGCATTGAAACCGGCTGGCCCAGCATGGCGGCCTCAGCTTCAATGCCGCCCACGCCCCAGCCAAGCACGCCCAGGGCGTTAATCATGGTGGTATGGGAATCGGTACCGACCAGCGTATCCGGATAAGCTACTTCTTTGCCGTCCAGCGTTTCATGCCAGATGGCTTTACCGAGGTACTCCAGATTGACCTGATGACAGATACCGGTGCCCGGCGGCACGACGCGGAAACGGTTAAAGGCTTTTTGCCCCCAGCGCAGGAAAACGTAGCGTTCGTGGTTGCGTTCCATCTCCAGGCGCACGTTTTCTTCAAACGCATCGTCATCGCCAAAATGGTCGACCGTGACCGAGTGGTCAATCACCAGATCGACCGGTGACAACGGGTTAACTTTCGCCACATCACCGTCCAGCCGCTTAACGGCTTCACGCATCGCCGCCAGGTCAACCACGGCCGGTACGCCGGTGAAATCCTGCATTAATACGCGCGCCGGACGATAAGCAATTTCGCGATCGGCATGTGCAGTTTGCTGCCACGCCACCAGCGCCTGAATATCTGCTGCCGTTACGGAATCTTCATCCTGCCAGCGCAGCAGGTTTTCCAGCAGAACCTTGAGGGATTTTGGTAAGCGATCGATGTCACCGACCTGCTGAGCGGCTTTCGGCAAACTGTAGTAATGATATTTTTTTGCCCCTACTTCCAGCGCATCCTGACTCTGCTCACGTAACGTTAACGACATAACTCCTCCTTTTATGGGCTCTTCTGCTAAACCTCAGAGAGTGCAAGGTTTAGCTTAAAGATAGACCACATTTTCGTTAACGATTTGATAACAACAC
>NZ_JASEWO010000394.1:0-800 GCF_030024295.1 Pantoea sp. Pa-EAmG | reverse complement strand
AGTGCTATGCTGATTTGCAAGCCATTGACTGACCGTTGTAGTGGCAATTCCCTGACGTTGATTATAGGTATTGCTTTTATCCCAGGCCACTCCGTCAGGTCGAGCAAAAGCGAGTCGGTAATTAGCACCGACATCTTGCGGATTATACTGCACATCATCCAGGAGCTTTTGCCTGTCCAGTAATTTTCTGTTTACTTCAGTCCCCCAGTGGGTACACATTAAATCAGCGAGTTCGCTGTAGGTCAGCGTATCGCCTGCTATATAGATAATCTCGTTTCGGAAAGTGGGCTGATGAAAGAAAATTTCCGCAGTCAACAGGCCGATATCTTTAGGCGTGGTCAACGTTACTGCGTACTGCCAGTCCCCCAGAGCAAAGACAATTTTATTGTGTGCATCAATAACACCAAAACCGGGCTCAAACAGATAGCTGGTAAAAATACCTGTAGAAACAATGACCCACTCTGTTACGTTCTGCTGGCGTAAAAGGTGGCGCACTTCGAGTTGCTCATCCCAGACTTGTTGACCGCTGCCTTTACCGACCACGTCATAATCAACACCAAACTGCCATGGGAAGTAGCGGGTTACAGCCGCTTTCAAAACCGCCTGAGTAATCTTTAACTGCGTTCCTGGTCCGCCAACAAAACCACTGCAGTTGATAACTGTATCAAAACAGGCAAAGATCTCACTCAGCTCATCAATGCTGTTTTCCTGCAGATCGCCTTCGACCACAGCAATTCCAGACTTCATCAGTTCATCCAGCCGTAACCTCCGTGTGCCAGAAATGGCATGAGCGGCTTCGC